>CAJPKS010000015.1:0-15241 GCA_905371285.1 Haemophilus sp. HMSC068C11
AAATCCCCCTCACTTTTTCTACAAAACAGGAATCTCTTCAAGAGATCTTCCCTCTTTTAAAAAATCATACATAAATTGCACAGACTCTTTTACGCTTTCTGTCATCGGAAAACCAAAAGAAACCAGATCGGGTTGGAGCCCAACAAAAACAATTTGTTTAATATCTTGTTCCAGTTGTTCAATGAGGTAATTGAGCGGCATATTATGCGTACTCATGAAAAACATTTCCGTAATGCTCTCTTTTTCAATGATTCGGATTTTACCTGGCGCTAATTCCATATCAGCCACATCGAAAATTAAAAGCAAATCGGGTTTCATGTCTCGCACAATATGTGCAACATTCTCTGGTGCTGAGCCGCCATCAAGTGCGGTCCAATTTGGCAATGGATTTTCACTCAATAGCTGATAGAGATAAGGGCCTGCACCGTCATCCCCCATCATGCTGTTGCCAACGGTTAAGATCACATTATTCGTCACGACGTTTCACCATAATATACATCACAGGTTCACGCTGAATCGACGCTAACGTATCCATTAGAATTTCGACCCACTCTTGATGTTCTGGGGTGAAATTGGCTTTGTTTTCATCCATTGCTTTCGCCAATAAATTCACATGACTGGAATCAATCACAATTTCACCGAATCGCATTAAGCCGGCAAATTTACGTTTAGCATCCCCTTCTGGAAAGCTATCTACAAAACGTTGATAAGCATCGTAGTCGCAAACTAGTAATTTTTTAAAACAATCAATTACGCCAACATGGTGACCAATCGCCAAAGAGTAATACATCACCTGTTTTGCTTGCTCTGGCACTTGTTCATCGTTTTCGACGAAACGTTCGTTTAATAAATAGAAAAAGACTTTCGTTGTCATAACATTCCCATTTTTATAGGGGGCAATCACTTGCCCCATAATTAACTATCCCGAAAACGGCATACTAATCGCATGCAAACGATTGACGATTTCGCTTAAACGCGGATCGGCTTCGCGTTCTAGGTATTCACCTAAACGTACACCAAATGGCACCTTGTCATTTTCTGACATCATTGCCATAAATTGGTTAGCGATGTTACCGCCTTGACGATAACCGGCAAGACGACGCGCTTCACGTTCAAGACTAATACGCAAATCCAACGGAATGGTTGGGAAACGTAATTTAGCTTCTGCGTTAGGATCAGCTTTTTCTTGTTTACCTTTGAGCTTTTGATCAAGTAAGCCAAGTGCTACCGCGAATCCATAAATTGTCGCAGCTGGGGTCGGAGGACAGCCAGGGATGTACACATCGATTGGTACGATTTGATCACTACCACCCCAAACACAATAAAGATCATGGAAAATACCGCCACCACAACCGCAAGCACCGTAAGAAATACAGATTTTTGGATCAGGCGCAGCTTGGTAAGCACGCATTGCTGGCGTACGCATCGCTCGGGTAACCGCACCAGTGAATAATAAAATGTCCGCGTGACGAGGTGAAGCCACCACTTTAATACCAAAACGTTCCGCATCGAATGTTGGCGTAATGGTACTGAAAATTTCGATTTCACACCCATTACAACCGCCGCAGTCCACACGATAAACGTAAGCTGAACGTTGAATATCTTTCAGCAACGTTTGTTTCATTTTGGCAATATTTTCATCAATACTAAACGGTGTTGATATGCCATTGACCGGCATTGGAATTTGTGTGTTCATCGTCTTTCGCCTCCTGCTAAAACGTTAGGTAAATCAACCGCACTTTGTTCTCGTTGCTCGAGCGCTTTTTTAAAATTCAAGCGAACAGGCTCTTTAAAGTCGATTAATTTCATCCGCATATTGGATTCCATATTCGCGGTTTTTTCTAAGCTGTGCTGACGTTTACAAACCGGACAAGTATGCAACTCCGCCAATTTTTGTTTCACTAATTCAGGTTTATCCAAAGTTTGTTTAAATAAATCAATGGTGTAATTCAATTCTTTATAAGAAATAAACGGTTTACCACATTCCTGACAAGTTACTGTAGCAAAGGTTGTTTCTTGGAAAAGATCCTGTTTATTGGTCACTGAGAGTTCAAAATCTTGTGACAAGCGAATGGCTTTAGTTGGGCAAACTTCTTCGCAACGTCCACAGAAAATACAACGACCAAGGAATAATGACCATGTACGTTCACCTGTAACTGGGTCGGTTCTCATGGTCAACGCATTGGCTGGACAGGCAATTGTACAAGCTGCACAGACAATACATTGATCTGAATTGAGTTCCGGTTTTCCTCTAAAATCATCATCGACTTCATAAGGTTTGAACGGATATTTGGTGGTAACATCACCTGCTTTAAATACCGTTTTTAGTAATTTAAACATTTTCCGCCTCCCCTATTTCAATGGTGAATTTTTACGTTCAATACCGTAGCGTTCAATTTCTTTATAATCCACGGTTTTCGCTTTGCGTTTACGCACATCCACCACAGTGACACGGTCGGTACAAGAATAGCAAGGGTCAAGACTACCAATAATAAGTGGTGCATCAGACACTGTATTGCCACGCAACATGTAGCGTAAGGTTGGCCAGTTAGCATAAGTGGCAGCACGACAACGCCAACGGAAAAGTTTTTGGTTGTCGCCTAGCATTGACCAGTGAATATCTTCGCCACGTGGAGCTTCGGTAATCCCTAAAGCAAAACGTCCAGGCGTATAATTGAAACCTTCTTTTAAAATTTCACCACTTGGCAAATTATCCACCATGTAATCAATGATATTCATGGATTCAAATACTTCATTAATCCGCACTTTCACACGGGATAATACGTCGCCATTTGCTTCAGTGAAGAGATTGAAAGGGATATCGCCATAACCAGAGAATGGATGTACTTTACGCACATCACGCGCAAAGCCAGAACCACGGATCATTGGTCCTACCGGACTGAAATCACGAGCGATATCTTTGGCTAAGATACCAACGCCTACCGTACGTTGTTCCATATTCGGTGTATTTAATAAAATATCGGTTAAGGTTTTGAGTTCTTCACGCATTTCACCGATAAGTTTGATACATTGCTCACGTTGATGTTTCAACATATCGCGACGCACACCACCGATAAGGTTAATACCATAGGTTTTACGTGCACCAGTTAGCACTTCAGCCAAGGTCATGGATTTCTCACGAACACGGAAGAATTGCATAAAGCCGGTATCAAAGCCGGTAAAGTGGCTAGATAGACCTAAGTTTAATAAGTGACTGTGTAAACGTTCTACTTCTAACAAAATCGCACGAATCCATTCAGCGCGTTTTGGAATTTGAATCCCCAAAGCGCTTTCTACGGAATTAGCATAGGCCACACTGTGAGTGAAACCGCAAATCCCACACACACGGTCGGCAAGGAAGTTGACTTGGTCGTAATCCATACGAGTTTCTGCCAATTTTTCCATACCGCGGTGTACATAGAACAAACGATAGTCCGCATCAATGATGTCTTCCCCATCCACGAACAAACGGAAGTGTCCAGGTTCATCCGAAGTGATATGTAACGGGCCAAGTGGAACGATACGTGCCTCGCCTTTTTCGTTAATAAATTCGTATGTTTCTGTCGCAGTTGTCGGATCTGGACGTAAACGATAGTCCATGGAGTCTTTACGTAATGGATAAAGATCGTCTGGCCAATCATCTGGCAACACTAAGCGGCGTTGGTCAGGTAAACCAACGGCTTTCAAACCATACATGTCGAATAATTCACGTTCGCCCCAAACAGCCGCTTTGACTTTTGGTGTCACAGACGGAAATTCTAAGCTCACAGGATCAACTAAAGCTTTAATGGTGATAAAAGTTTTCACTTCCCCTTCCATGGAAAGCACGTAGTACACTGCATAGTTGCCATGAATTGAACGCTCATCATTCCCGAATACCAAAGGTAACCAACCTTCATGTTGATAATAAAGGTATTCAACAACATCAGGTAACATATTGGTTTTAATGGTAAGGGTAACCTGATTTGGTGTTGACCACTCCTCATCCAAAATGGTATTTGGAAATTTTGCATTGACTGCTTCAATGTAATTTTTGCCAATCATTTTGGCTGGATCGACTGATGTATTTTTAGTTAATTCCATATATTTATCCCTCCTGTCGATCATTGTGCTAAATTTTGCCAAGGTAAAACTAACATATCACCAAAAGACACATTAGGTTGTCCTAACACAATGCCCACTGCATTTGTCAAAAGTTGTAAAATTGGTTCGGAAATATAAATCCCCATGAATAGAAGAAGTAGCAAATATGTTGCTAGAACAACAACTGAAGATTTATTCAACTCACCAACTTCAATACCTTCTTTTGGTTTACCTAATACCGTTTTTAACAACATGGTAGTTAACCCTGCTAACGCGATAGTTAGGAAAATCAAACATAAAACGATTAACCATATTTTACCTGCATAAATACCGGCAACAGCAATCGCAAATTCACTCGTAAACATACCAAATGGAGGCATACCGCCCAGTGCTAATGCACCGCCTGCAAATAACACCGCTGTGAACGGCATAGTACGCCATAAACCACTCACCTCATGAATATCACGGCTACGGTATTTCAATAAAATGTTACCAGAAGCACAGAATAATAAGGCTTTTGCCAAACTGTGAGTGATGGTATGTAATAATCCAGCAAAGGCGCCAACTGGACCGCCCAAGCCAAAGGCGAAGCTAATTAAGCCCATGTTTTCAATACTGTGATACGCTAATTTACGTTTAATATCATGTTGCATGATAATAAAGAAGGAAGCGATACCAGTAGAAAGCAAGCCAAATACCAACATTAAGGTTTGCGGATAATCAGCTCCTACTGCTTTAGAAACTAAAATGTAATAACGCAATACCACTAACATAGCACAGTTCAATAACACGGCAGAAAGTACCGCACTGACAGGACTTGGCGCCTCACTGTGTGCATCTGGTAACCAAGTATGCATTGGAAATAGACCGCACTTGGTACCAAAACCAACCAAGATGAATGCAAAGGCAAGATACATCAATCCATGATTTAACTCACCAGCTTGTTGATTAACTGCCGTCCAGAAAATCGCTTGGCTAGGATCAGCTAAAAGATTGGTACCATTAGAGAACGTTAAAATTGTGCCAAACAATCCGAACGCTACCCCAACAGAGCAAATAATGATGTATTTCCATGCCGCCTCAAGAGAGGTTTTTTGTTTATAGGTTCCCACCAAGAAAGCAGAACTTAAGGTAGTTGCTTCAATACCTGCCCACATTAAAATTAAGTTATTGGTTGTTACGGATAGAATCATCGTAAAGAAGAAAAGATGTAAAAATCCGTAGTAATTGCAATAAGTCTTAAGATCAACATGACCTTCGTTAAATTCACGATTGATATAAGCAATAGAATAAACACCAGCCAAACCACCAACAACGCTGATTAAAACTAAGAAGATGGCTGACAAACTGTCAACATGAATCCAGTTTCCAAAGCAGTTGATTTCCCCCTGTGTAAGCACACCAGTGATAACTTGCAATGAGAAAACAAACATTAAGATAAGGCCTGTAACATGAAGTGCGGTACAAATTGTCCGTGCTTTTGTCACGCCACAAGCGAAACTGGCAAGTGATATTGCTAAAGGTGCGATTAATAACGCGATTATCCATTGTTCATACATAGCGTTACCCCTTCAAACTCATAAGTTGTTTTGCATCTAATGAATGGAATGTACGGTAAATTTTGTTTACCAACACCACCATTATGATGACGGCAAAGATAGCATCTGTGGCAATTCCGATTTCCACTAACTCAGGTGCTTTATTTGCCAATAAGGCTAATGTGAGATGAGAACCGTTTTCCATCAAACAATAACCGAATACTTGTTTTACGATATTGCGTTGGCTAACAATGCATACTAAACCTAATAAGAAGTGACTTAATGACACTGATAATGCCGGTTTAAGATGTGCAACCAACGGTAAATCGATTGGGACAACAACAAAGTAGCACAATGTAACTATCACTGCTGTGATCGGGATCAACCAAGCGACATTTATTCCAGCTGGAGTTTGACTTTCATCAACTTTTTTCATCGCATAGATTAAAATTGCTGGCACCAAAACCACTTTGGTAACAAATGCGCTAATTGACCACATGTAAAGTTCGTGGGCTTGCATTTCATTAGCAAGATAAACAAACAATAATACCAATACCAATGATTGCAAACTGTAAAATAACGCAGCTTTTTTGGCGGTTCGAACCATAATTACGCAAAGAGAGGTAATAATGAGTAAACACGCAAGTCCATTTATCATTAACATAGATTCCTCCTTAACCTAACCAGCCAAACCTAACCAATATGCGGCGATAAAACTGGACACCACGGACATCACCATTAATACAACTAACACGAAACGCATAGAGAATGGTATAGGTTGTGCATTGGCAACCGCTTCTGATGGTTTACCGATGACACATTGTCCGAATTTATATAACAACCATACGAATGTCGCGGTAGATTCAACTAAAGCAAGCACCATTAACCAAGTAATCCAGCCATATTCATGGCCTAATTCAAATCCGGCCGCAAATAATGGATATTTACTGAAGAATCCGTTAAACGGTGGCACCCCGGCAATCGCTAACGCGGCTACGCCAAATCCTGCCCCTACCACTGGCATTGTACGCATAATGCCTTGTAGTAATGGCATAGAACGAGTTCCTGTCGCATAACTTAATGAACCCGCAACCAAGAAGAATAAGCTTTTCGCGAAAGCATGGTTGAAGATGTAGCTAATCGCTGCCACAAAGGCCAATTTAGAGCCTAATGCAGCAAGAGAAATCCCAATGAAAATATAAGAAAGTTGGGTAATGGTTGAATATGCCAATAAACGTTTTAAGTCAGTTTGTGGCAAGTACATTAAGAAGCCGTAAATTAAGGTTATCATCGCCATAATGATGCCGACTTCGCCCACAATATGTGGAATCTCACCAGCAGACATCACAGAACGAGCGAAGATATAAACCCCAACTTTTACCATTGATGCGGCGTGCAAATACGCACTCACCGGTGTTGGTGCTTCCATCGCATTCGGTAACCAAATTTGCATTGGTAATTGTGCTGATTTACCCCACGCCGCAAACATCACACCGAATAATACGATGGTTTTCGCACTCGGATCTAAATGTTCTAACGCTGTGATAGAGAAAGTACCTGATTGGCTGAACAAATAGGCTGCAGCAATATATAACCCGATTGCCCCCACGTGGGTAATAATCAAGGCTTTCATTGCAGCTGCTTGGGCTTTTGGTGTTTGATAATAACTGATCAATGCCCAAGAACATCCCCCGGTAATTTCGAAGAACAATAATTGTCCTGCTAAAGTTGAGGAATACACCAAGCCTGCCATGGCTCCGATAAAAATCAGCAAGAATGCATAAAAACGTGGTAACCCGTTATGTGGATGTTCGCGGTTTTTATCGGTTAAGTAACCACAAGAATATAA
This sequence comes from Haemophilus sp. HMSC068C11, assembly GCA_905371285.1. Lineage (GTDB taxonomy): Bacteria > Pseudomonadota > Gammaproteobacteria > Enterobacterales > Pasteurellaceae > Haemophilus_D. The sequence goes on from CAJPKS010000015.1 coordinate 7,471, forward strand.
GCAGATTAAGAAACCTAAGGCCACAACGGCAAAGGCAATTAATGTACTGACTGCATCAAGAGTAACACCAAAGATCGCGGTTTTATCAAAAGCAACAATGTCATAAGTGACGCTTTGATGGCCATCAGCAAACCATTGCCCAGCAACTAACATGGTTCCTAACGTAGCAAGCGCTGCAAATACAGTGGCAATTTGAGCAAAGTGTTTTTTGTTCAAACCAACAATAAACGCCCCTACGAAAGGTAAAATGATTGTAATCAGAGCTAAACGTTCCATATTTGTCCTCCTTACAACCCAGTGAAGTAAAATACAAACGCCAACACAGAAATGCCGAAGCCGACCACGGTTAAACGTCCTGTTAACATAAAGCGGGTACGAGAAAGTGTGTTTTCAAAGACACAAGCCAATACGAACACCACTAATAATTTCACGAAGAATAAAACACCGCCTAAAATGACCGCACTTAAGCTCATCTCTGTCGGGATACCGAAAGGAAGCAACACGCTCACAAAGATAGATGCCACAACCATAGATTTTAAACTTAAGCCGATTTTTAATAAGGCGAGTGCTGGACCAGAATATTCAGTCAATGGACCTTCTTGTAATTCTTGTTCCGCTTCCGCCAAATCGAATGGGATTTTACCCATTTCAATAAATACGGCGAAGAATGCTGCGGCGATAGCAATCACTGTCGCAATTGGATATTGCCAAGTGTTTTCGGAAAGTGCATTACCGATAACCGCAAAATTGGTTGAACCGGCAATTAAAGCAATCACAAGAAATGCCAACATGAGAATTGGTTCTACCAAGACACCTAATGTGACTTCACGACTTGCCCCTAAACTTGAGAATGTGCTGTTTGAATCCAAACCCGCAATTGAAAAGAAGAAACGGAACAAGGCGAATAAATAAATCACGGTGATTAAATCACTGCCTGCGCCAAACGGTGCAACACGGGTAAATAAAGGTAAGCTCATGGCAACTACCATCACAGTGCTAATTAGCACATAAGGCATCACTTTAGAAACCCAACCCGCATTGTCAGGCCAAATGTTTTGACGTTTCATTAATTTCACAATATCGCGATAATCTTGTAACACGCCAGGACCGCGACGAGATTGAATACGAGCGCGGATCATGCGTGAAATACCGGAAAATAACGGTGCAAGGGCAAGCAAAATCAAGGCTTGCACGATGGCAAAAACAAACATTCCGGCAGATGTTGCAATTTCTGAAGGTAACGTAATCATCTTCAACCTCCTACATCAACGCAATGGAAAGTAGTATTGCCACCAAGGCAATCACGAAGTACACGCAGTACAAACGGAAGTCACCTTGTTGCAACCATTGAATTTTAGTTCCTAACCAAGGAATAAAACGAGCGATCGGCATGGTCACTTTTTCTTCCCAGAAAGGTTCTGTTTTTGTTGCGCCTTTAATTACTGCTTGGATACCTTTATCACCTAAAGGTGCAGGATCCAACACTTCGCGCAAGGTATAAAGCGATTTGAAAATTGTACGTAATGGACGAGTAAAACTACCCGCAGAAGCCGCCATATCTTGTTCATAAGCATAACCACAAGCCCATGGATTGCCTTTTGCACGATCGGATAAACGTTGATTTTTGGTGAACGCATAAAAACTAAATGGCAAGAAGAAAAATGCCAATAACATGATAGTCACCATCGGTGTTGAAAGTGCTGTATGCGGTTCAGCTTGTGCAACCACTACTCCATTTTGAGCCAACATGAGTGGTTCGCTATGAGCAAGTGCGGTCGAAATTTTTGCTATTATTGGGGTTACCACTGATGCGCCCACACCTAACAACACACAACATAACGCCAACACAGCCATCGCAATGACCATTGGTTTTGGCACTTCACGTGCATTAGCTGCTTTTTCACTACGTGGTGCACCACCAAAGCTGATACCGTATACTTTCACGAAACAAAGTGCTGCTAACGCCCCCGTCAATGCCAACATAATGATGGCGATAGGACCAGCAAGTTTTAAGACGAAATCATCACTTTGGCTTAAGGTGAATAAGGATTGATAAGTAAACCATTCACTGACAAAACCATTAAACGGTGGCAATGCAGAAATCGCCATGGTACCGATTAAGAAACAGAATGCAGTGTAAGGCATAAGTTTGCCTAAGCCGCCCATTAAGTCCATGTCTTTAGTATGCAAGCGATACATTACTGAACCTGCACCTAAGAATAACAAGCCTTTGAACACGGCATGGTTAAGTAAGTGGTATAACCCACCAAGTAAGCCTACGGTAGCCAATACAGGATGATGTGTCGCGATACCAATCATACCAACGCCAACACCCATCATAATGATGCCGATATTTTCTACTGTGTGATAAGCCAAGAGTTTTTTGATGTCATGTTCTGCCAAGGCATAAAGTACGCCGAGTACGGAAGATACCGCACCGAAACCAAGCACGATAACGCCATACCAAACATTGGTAGAGCCGAGAAGATCGACACCCACTTTAATGATCCCGAAAATACCAATTTTTACCATCACACCAGACATCATTGCGGATGCATGAGAAGGTGCAGCCGGGTGAGCTTTCGGTAACCAGCTGTGTAATGGAATCATCCCTGCCTTGGCGCCAAAACCTAAAAATGCCAAAATAAAGGCGGTAAAGGCAAGCGGTGCCGGTAAAGTGGTTTGACGGAATGCGCTAAATTCAAAACTACCGGCATAGCAGTAGAAAATGAAGAAGGCGATCATAATTAATACCGAACCGGCATGCGCAATAAAGAAATAAAGCAAGCCTGCATTGACGGCATTGTCATCTTGTTCGGTAAGCACTAAGAAATAAGATGCCAATGACATCATTTCAAAGAATACAAGGAAGTAGAACGCATTATCGCTGGTAACTAACGCAACCATGGAAGCGATAAATAAATTCATAAAGAAGCCCATGGAACCTGCGCCTTTACCTTTATATTCTTTTACATAAGAGAAAGAATAAAGTGCGGTCACAATCACTAATAAAGAAATGACACACACCATAAAGGCTGCCAATCCGTCAATACGGATGGAGAACGAGGCAAATTCAAATGGGGTTTTGAAAACATCAACGACTGTGTCGCTGCTGATCAGAACGGGGATGCAGGCAACAATACCTAACACTCCAGCAAGTACACCGGTCACGCCGGATATATTGATTGAAAGTTGTTCGTTTCGTCTCACTACGAGCGAAATAAACGCACCTACGACATAAATCAACAGGGTCGTGATGAGTAAATTGATTGGTAAACTCATAATATCACTCCATTGATTACAAGTTAAACACACTAATTATCTTGGGATAGCAGGCGAAGAAACCATTGCCATTTCACGTTTTCTTTCGTTAGCCTGCTTGATACTCTCATCACTAATAATAAATAACGTTTTGGTCGGACAGGTTTGTACACAAGCCGGACCATCTTCACGGAAATAGCAAAGATCGCATTTCACCGCAATGGCTTTTACGCCAGGTTGCCATGCCAACATATTGTGTAAATCCGTATTATCTGGTGCAGTACGAATATCTCGTTTTACCGCATCAGTGAAGGAAAATCCTTCATAATAGGTTGGTGCGTCAATCGGTGCTGAACCATGTTGGGTAATTGCACCGAATGGGCAAGCAATACCACAAAGTTTACAACCGATACAGAGACTTTCGTTAAGTTGAATGGTGTCATCAATATGTGTAATGGCGTGTACAGGACACACGGTAGCACATGGTGAATCATCACAATGACGACAGAGAATTGGCACGGTTACATCGTCATTACGCATGACTTGTAAGCGTGGAAAAGATTGTAATCCGAAAGCTTTATGCACTTCGCTACAAGCGGCCATACAGGTGTTGCATCCAATGCAATCCTTCGGATCACCGATTACAAAACGATTCATACATTCCCCTCCTTGTATGTAAATAACGTTTCTACAATAACCACTCTAGAAGTAAGGATACTCCCGTCGAAAAGTAAAGCTCAAGAAGTAATTCAAAAATTTGTGATTAAGATCAAAAGATTTCCATTGTTTTTCTATTACTGAGATGCCCCTGTTAAATAACAGTGAAACATAATAATTTTATGTTAAAAATGTGAACGGATTTTCAACAATAGACATTGTCCTATTTGAAATATCGCTATACAAATTTAAATGCTTACGTGATAAAATTCCCTTTTCGCAATATGTTTATTGCCTCACAATAAACAATTCATCTCATAAACATTCTAACTAAGGACAGATTATGTGTTTAGGTATTCCGGGACAGATCATTCAAGTAGCTGACAGCGCATTACAGCTTGCTGTAGTCGATGTGTGCGGAGTTAAAAGAGAGGTTAATATTTCATTAATTTGTCAGGATGACCCAAAACCTCTCGTCGGTAAATGGGTACTCGTGCATGTGGGTTTTGCCATGACGATTATCGATGAAGAAGAAGCAAAACAGACGCAAGAAGCCTTAATTGCGATGAGCCAGCTAGAACACGAAGTCGGCGATTTTCTTGGCCTCAATCAAAAATAAACAGGATTGCGTCATGCAAGGGATCGAATTACGCATAAAAGGAAAAGTTCAGGGCGTGGGATTTCGCCCTTTTGTTTGGCTTCTGGCAAATCAATATGGATTAAATGGCGATGTCAATAATGATGGACAAGGCGTATTAATTCGTTTTGCTTCTCCACCAGCAGATACACTCGAGCAATTTTTATCCGACTTACAAAATAAACTCCCACCGCTAGCGCAAATTACTGATATTACTCAGCGTGCCATTGATTGGCCAGAAGCAACTGCAATAACAGGCTTTACTATCCGAGAAAGCGAAAACAATCAAATGGACACGCAAATTATTCCCGATGCAGCGACCTGTCCACATTGTTTAGCCGACTTATTCGATCCCAACAATCGACGTTATCACTACCCCTTTACCAATTGTACCCATTGTGGCCCGCGTTTCACCATCATTAAGGCAATTCCTTACGACCGAAAAAACACAGCGATGTCAGTTTTTCCGCTTTGTCCACAATGTGAAAAAGAATATAAAGATCCCGCTGATCGTCGTTTTCATGCTCAACCTAACGCTTGTTCGGTCTGTGGTCCCCATATCTGGTTGCAAAATAGAGAACAAACACTCGCCACTCATGAAATGGCACTAAAACAGACCGCACTTTTATTGCAACAAGGTCATATCATTGCAGTTAAAGGCTTAGGTGGTTTTCATCTAGCCTGTGATGCGAATAACCAAAAAACTGTTGATTTATTACGTCAACGGAAACATCGTCCAACAAAACCATTAGCCATCATGGTGCCTGACTTGCAGTTTTTACAGGATTTAGCGCCTCAAGAAACAGAATTGCTGACAAGCAGTGCTGCACCGATTGTACTACTAGCAAAACATAAAGTACCCAATATTGCTGATAACATCGCACCTCACTTGCAAGAAATCGGCGTCATGCTTCCAAGTAACCCACTGCAGCATTTGTTGTTACGCACAGTTAATCGTCCGCTAGTCATGACCTCTGCTAACGCAAGCGGGCAACCTCCCGTACTGAAAAATGAACATGCTGTAGAACAATTAGCTGACTTAGCTGATGTTTATCTTTGTCACAATCGCGATATTTTACAACGTGCCGATGATAGCCTTGTTCGTGTTGCCTTTGATGGATTAGAAACGCTACGTCGTGCTCGTGGCTACGTGCCCGATGAAATACCACTTGAAACACAAAGCACAAAAAATGTGTTGGCGTTAGGTTCTGATCTGAAAAATACATTCTGCTTACTACGTCACAATAAAGCCGTACTAAGCCAACATATTGGCGATACAGCAAATGAGCAAGTGCGGTCACAATTAAGTGAAAATCTTGCATTATTTCAGCAAATTTACCAATTTAAACCAGACATTATCGCGGTGGATGCTCATCCTGGCTATTTTTCCTCTTCCATTGGTAAACAACTTGCCGAACAGCAACAAATCACACCAATAGAAGTACTGCATCATCATGCTCATATTGTCAGTGTGATGGCCGAACATCATTGTAATGAACCTGTAATCGGTCTTGCACTAGACGGTATCGGCATGGGGGAAAATGGACAACTTTGGGGAGGTGAATGTCTACTCGTTGACTATCAACATAGTCAATATTTAGGTGGTCTGCCTGCTGTGGCTCTGCCAGGAGGCGATCTTGCAGCTAAACAACCTTGGCGCAACTGGCTGGCTCACCTGCATCAATTTATTCCACAATGGCAAGAAATTCTCACAAAAACTTGCACTGAACCGAATTGGCAAATATTAGTCAATGCCATTGAGCGCGGACTCAATTGTCCACCTATATCATCTGCGGGTCGTTTATTTGATGCCGTAGCTTATGATCTCGGTATTGCACCAACCATTGTTTCTTGGGAAGGTGAAGCTGCTTGCCATCTCGAAGCGCTAGCAAACACCTCATCTTTGGCTACCCAAGCACAAAGTGCGGCCAATATTCCAGTAAAAATGTCGCTTATCGGCAATAAACTGGATTTGGCTTACTTTTGGCAAAGTTGGTTGAATTATCATGCTTCTGTTGAAGATAAAGCCTTTGCCTTTCATTATGCTCTTGCCCAAGGTTTTGCTGAACTTGCTGCAAACCAAGCACGCCAACACCAATGCCGTACTATCGTGTTATCTGGTGGTGTGATGCATAACCAACTGCTACGTCGCTTATTAAAAGAAAATTTGAGCGAATTCCATGTACTAAGTGCGCATAAACTACCGATGGGTGATGGAGGTCTCAGTTTAGGTCAGGCGGTTATTGCCATGCATAGACAAGCTGATAATCCTTAACATTAAAATATAAGAAATCGTATAGCGCGATTAGAATAAAAAAGAGTTAATCGAAAAATAACGATTAACTCTTTTGTTTTTGGTATTTCTTTTTTATAGCGGAATACTGGAAAAGAAAACCAATAACAATGGTGGCAGAATATTCGTCACAAAACCGAATGAAATCGCAATTGGCGTGACTTCAATGCCTCCCGCTTTTTGGATAATTGGCAAAGTGCAATCTATTGCAGTAGCACCCGTAATCCCAATTGCAGTTGAACGAAAATGGCGCATAAATAATGGGATGACAAATAAACTGACAATTTCTCGGGATAAATCATTAAAAAAGGCAATACTGCCCTGCACCGGTCCCCATGCATTGGTCAATACTACACTGGATAACGAATACCACCCCATTCCAGAGGCAAACGCCAGTCCTTGCGTAATTGGCATAGCCAAAACAAAAGCAGCAATGATACCGCCTAGTAATGAAGTAAAAGTAAACACTATTCCCGTCTGGAAACCTCGTTTATTGAAAAGGGCTTCTTTCAAGGAAATGCCGTTATTTCTTAGCTGAATCCCTACAAAGAAAATCAGTACAATCAATACATACAGATTAATACCTGTAGGTAACATGAGATAGGATTTGAATAAGAAACCACAAAGGGTGCCAATTACCACTGTGCCGGAAAGTTTGAGCGAGTCAATTAAGGAGTGCCAACGAGAATCAATTTTACCTTGTGATTTAAGTGGCTCAGCGGGATTAAAACGGTCATAAAGTATTAAACCAATCATATTGGATCCCAAAATGATCGCCGATAGCGTCACTGCAGTTGTGCCAATAATCGGCAGTTTATGCTCTAAATCATCTAACTGACCGAGTAAATAACCCATTAAGAAAAGAATAATGTAAAGCAAAAACATCACGATATGATTTATTTTTTCAATATAGGATTTATTAT
>CAJPKS010000016.1:0-14903 GCA_905371285.1 Haemophilus sp. HMSC068C11
ACTTGTGCACAATCATCGGTACCTGAACCATACCAAGTGGTATCACGTAATGCTACTTCACCTTTACGGTATTTTTCCACTTCGCTTTTCTTCACCAAATAACCCGTTACCCGAATCAAATCGGTGTTTTTAAGGTAAGTAGTGATATAGCGGTAACCTTGAGCAAATGAACCATTGATAATATCAACAACGGCATCTAAATGATCCACATAGGTTTGGTCAAAGGCAAACAAATCTCCCGTACCTGATGGGAAGTATTTATGGAATGGCGCCGATTGTTTCAAATGAGCCAGTAACGTTGGTTCTTCACCCACACGAATGCGATGTGCTGGCGCATTACGTTTATCTTCTTCATGATTGCTTGCGCCTACTTGAGCATGTAATAAATAACGATTGCCCGTGCGTTCAGCATACACGCCTTCATGGTTATCCGTGACTTCTTTTAATTTATCCATAATCAAGGTTGCAATTTCATCACCGCGTTGGCTTTTACCAAAGGTTTCGTTTAAGCCTTCTTGTTGCAATAAATGATTTGTCGCATCTGCAAGTCCTACAATGGCAAACATCCCCGTAAAATTAGTCCGTTTGATAAAACCTTCTTTTTCGAGGAATGAGGTATTAAAGAAGTTGCTTTCTTCTACTACAAATTTATGGCGTTTATCCATTGTGGAGAGCGCACATTTTGCTACACGAGGTAAAAGTTCATTGACCATTTCATCCACGGTTTTACAGGCGCGTGCGATAGTCCCTAAGCGTAAGCGAGTGAGCGTATAAGCCCCGCCACATTCAGGCAGTGCGTTATAGCAGCTTGCAATACCATATTGTTCGCCTAAGTCAGAAATGTAGTAAGCATCATTAGCAAAAGATGGTTTAGAAACTAATAAGCACGCTTTTGCCGCTAATTCTGCAAATTCACGACTTGTTTTGCTCTTATCGTAACGAATGGTCATATTGGGTGTTGGTGCTTCTAACTCAATCACCGCTTTTAAAATTAAACGCCCTGCTTTGGTGTCATAAGGCCCAATATTGGCATGACAGAATGAATCTGGCACAGTTTTATCCACATGATTTAAGAAACGTTTAATTTTGATGTAGTCTTGTTCCTCATCGGTAATAAACGGATCAAGTAGCACGTCTAAGCGCCCAATGTAAACTGGGAATGTGGTAATGGAGGGAACATGGGAATATAAAATCAACAAGCCATCTAATGCTTCATCAAGATTCTTAGGGGCTGGTAATTCAAGGAATTCACATCCTTTTTCAATATACACATTGTAATCCGGCAAAATGTAGCGTGGGCGATAAATCGCATAGCCTTCGTTTAAATCACAGATCATTTGATTTTGAAGGAATTGCCATTCTTCATCTGTGTAGCCTAATAATTCACGAGGATCAAATAATCGCTCGGCGATATTACCTAAACACATGAGTTTTTGTTGATAGGTGAGTGTGTTGGATTTTACGGTATCCAAAATATCTTGAAGAGATGCAAGCATAATCATGTCCTAATTTAAAAGGGTAGTCTATTTTAAGTCAGTGACTGGATGATGACAATTTTGACAATGTGATCTACATCACATTTATGATATTTATCAGTCAATTCGGTTATATCATATGACGTTAAAATGTTTTGGTTTTATGGGGTTTCCCATTATGATGTAAGCGTTAAATATAAATGGGAATAATATGAAAAAAGCACGGGTGATTCCTCACACCAGTTGGGCCGCAAAATCGCTATGGTCAGTCGAAGGCAAAACGATGTCGATGCTCTTATTTGCATTGGCAATACTGGGCATTGGAGATGGCTTAATTGTGCTTGCGAATTTAGGCTCTTCACCTTGGACAGTGCTTTCTCAAGGTGTGGCATTACAAGCTGATATCAGTATTGGTTGGGCATCATTTGGGATTAGCTGTTTGGTGATGTTAGCTTGGATTCCCCTTAAGTTAAGATTTGGGCTTGGCACCATTCTGAATATTATCGTGATTGCTTTTTTCCTGGGTTTAACCGTGAAAATGATGCCTGAACCAACCGCACTTTTGAGCCGAATCTTATTCGGTGGAATTGGGCTTTTGCTTTATGGGTTAGGAACGGCATTGTATTTAACCTGTCATCAGGGGGCGGGGCCTCGAGATGGTTTAATGGTAGGACTTTGTCAACGCTTCCATTTAAAAGTAGGGATTGTAAGAACAAGCCTTGAAGTGTCGGTTTGTGTGTTGGGTTATATTCTCGGCGGCACAGTCGGAATAGGTACCCTTGTTTTTGCCGCCGCCATAGGTTGGATTGTACAGTTATGCTTAAACTCAATTGCCCGTTTGCCACATCTTCCGCACGAAGGGGATAATCTCCACTAAGGCATCATCAATCGAAATTAAGCCTAAATTCATTTCGTATTTCCCTTTTGGCGGGCAGAAAGCAAGATGTTTATCTGCATCGTTAATCGGTTTCCAACGACGAGGCTGAGATGAGCGACTATTTGGATAGAATCCGATCGTTGGCACATTGAATGCACTGCTTAGATGCAATGGTCCAGTAGAGCCCGCAATGAATAAATCCGCACAAGCCAGTGAGTGAGCAAAATCCACTAATCCTTTATTCTTATCGTACACAACCACATTTGGGTGATCGATTTTTGCCGCTAACTCATGGGCTTTTTCACTTTCACCTGGTCCTGCCGTTAAGATAATCTGACAGTTAAATTCGTTTAATAAACCTTGTATCAATTGAGCATACTGTGTCAGAGAAAGGCTTGTTGCTGAACCACCGGTTCCACTATGTACAAAGACCCATTTTTTATCCGCCGATAAATCGAATTGTTCTTGAAGAAAAACACGTTGTTTTTTAACCGCACTTTCAGGAAGTGAAAGGTAAGGTGGTTTGGGTTCCACAATCGGCATGTTGTGTTTCTTTAAAAACGCCCGAGCTAGATCTTGATTGTATTCTGCCTCAGATTTTTCTGAACGTGAACGGCGTTGGGTTAAACGATGGTTATAAAGGATTTGCACCCATTTTGTTGCGGGCGCAAGACGATAAGGAATCCTACTTTTCCAGGCTAATTTACCGTTATGAGTATTGGAAAAGAAGCTAATCATGCCATCAAATTGCTGCTCTTTGATCTCTTTAATAAGACGATTGAAGTCCGCTTTATCGTTCTTAACACTATCAATAATGACATCATCTAAATAGGGGCAGATTTGAGCAAGAGGCGCGGTATAAGCCGGCACAAGTGCGGTCAGTTTTAGCACAGGATTTGAGGCTTTCAACATCGCAAAAGCAGGGAATGCTTGAACAAAGTCGCCCAGTTTATCGTTACGAATGACTAAAATTTTCATTATTCCGCCTTTTGATGTGTTCGTATTGCAGCATAAAACACAATCGTTAAGAAAAAGTAAAAAATAGTACCTGAATTATGTACCAAGAAACCTTGGCTTAAGCCATAAATCATTACAGATAAAATATGGGCAACACCTAAAGTGGCTATCAGCTTAACCTCATCATTCGTGGTGCTCAGCTTTTTCATAAAGGCACGGAGAGGAATAAATAAAACAGCAAGCAAGGCGAGTAATCCTACAATTCCTCGTTTTGAGAGGTCATCTAAATATTGGTTATGAGCATGTGTAAATTGTCCAATGTTACCTGTAGCAATTTTTTCTTCCGTTTCTTGCTTACGTTTTTCTGTTGCACCTTGAATACCCCAACCAAATAAAGGTTTTTCTTTTGCCATTGCAATTGCGCTTTTCCACATTTCAAAACGAGCACCTAGAGAGGTGTTACCATTATTTTTATCTAGATAAAGCTGGATATCTTTTTGAGCAACATTAATTCGTTCCATAATGCGGTTATTGGGCATTTGACTAATACCAATGCTCGCGACCACAATAATCCCAAAGAAAGTCAGGAAAAAACGTTTTGAAAGAGAATGACGATAAATATAAAAAATAACGACAAGCAAGACAGGCAATGCAACCCATCCACCTCGAGCGGTAGAAAGCAAACTTCCTACGATGCCACATAAACCACCAATAACACTAAGAGTGGTTAACTTTACGTCTTTTTTATGATGGGCATAGAGGGCAATAATTAGGCTAAAAATACCTAATGACATAGAAATATCACCACCTTGAATATGCATAATTCGAGGATTTTGCTCTGGGCGTAGATTCAAGATAAATTTATCATAAAGTGCTACGCAAAGGGAAATAATACTACCAAGCGGGATAGCGTAACTCAAAACACAGGTTTTGATTGGGCGTTTTAATAATAGGAGAAAAACGGGAATTAAGAAAATAACACGACTTGCCGTGTCGAGGTCACGCATTTTTCCCCCATTAATACTGAGAGAAAGTACAAATGTAAGAAAATAAAAAAGGTAGCTGTAAATTAACCATTTATCAACTTTCGATAAGTTTAAAAGCGGTTTCTTGATTAAAGCATAAACGCTATAACCTAAACCGATTAACATCAGTAGAGCAGGCGCGGCATTATATCCTCCTTTGACAATAAATATTGAAAGAAAGAAAAGTGTGACCGCAAAGTTTATTATGGTGGCTAACCAATTTTGTTTCGTTATTTGCATAGATAAGAACCAACATTCTGGTTATGTAAAACTAAAAAACCGCACTAACAAAGTGCGGTTTCATTTTAGTCTATTTTTATGGATTATAAAACATCAACGCAGTTTAAGTCTTCGAAAGATTGCTCTAAGCGTTTAGACATTGATTCTTCCATTTTACGTAACCAAACACGTGGGTCGTAGTATTTTTTGTTTGGTGCATCAGGACCTTCAGGGTTACCTAATTGACCTTGAAGATAAGCTTCATTTGCTTTATAGAAGTTTAAGATACCATTCCATGCAGCCCATTGAGTATCAGTATCGATATTCATTTTGATTGCACCATAGCTAATTGCTTCGCGGATTTCTTCGCGACTAGAACCAGAACCACCGTGGAAAACGAAGTTGATTGGTTTTGCTGGTAGATTGCGTTCTTTTGCAACGAACTCTTGTGATGCACCTAAAATAGATGGTTTTAATTTTACGTTACCTGGTTTGTAAACACCGTGTACGTTACCGAATGCTGCAGCAACGGTAAAGTTAGGGCTTACTGGGCTTAATTGGTCGTAAACATAAAGTACATCAGACGGTTGGGTATATAAACGAGATTCATCTACATCAGAGTTATCTACGCCATCTTCTTCACCACCGGTAATACCGATTTCGATTTCAAGGGTCATACCTAATTTGTCCATACGAGCAAGGTATTCACGGCAGATTGCCATGTTTTCTTCCATTGGCTCTTCAGATAAGTCAAGCATGTGAGAAGAGAATAATGGACGGCCCGTTTCTGCAAAGTGTTTTTCACCCGCTTCAAGTAAGCCATCGATCCATGGAAGCAATTTTTTCGCTGCGTGGTCGGTATGAAGAATAACGGGCACACCGTATTCTTTGGCTAAAGTATGAACGTGTTTCGCACCCGCGATCGCACCTAAAACATCTGGACGTGCACCACTTGCTGGTTTGATACCTTTACCTGCGTAGAACGATGCACCACCGTTTGAGAATTGGATAATTACCGGTGCTTTCACACGTGCAGCGGTTTCCAATACAGCATTTACGGAGTCAGAGCCCACGCAGTTTACTGCAGGGATCGCGAAGTTGTTTGCTTTGGCATAAGCAAAGATTTTTTGTACATCTTCACCTGTTACTACGCCAGGTTTTACGATATCTAATAATTTAGCCATAGTTGTGTTTCCTTTTGTTTTGGAGGATTTATTCCTCCGTTTGAAGAATCAATATTTATCCCCTCTATGAGAGTAGAGGGGATAGAAGCCATTCAATTAACCGTTCGCACGTTTTTCAAGAATTTCTACTGCTGGTAATACTTTACCTTCAACGAATTCTAAAAATGCACCACCACCAGTTGAGATGTAAGAGATTTTATCTGCAATACCGAATAAATCGATAGCTGCTAAAGTATCACCACCCCCTGCGATAGAGAATGCATCGCTGTTTGCAATCGCGTGAGAAATGATTTCAGTACCTTTACGGAAGTTAGGGAACTCAAATACGCCAACTGGACCATTCCATAAAACGGTTTTTGCATTTTTGATGATTTCAGCTAATTGTTCTGCAGATTTATCACCGATATCGAAGATAGATTCATCATCTTTCACTTCGGTTACTGATTTTTCTGTTGCTGGTGCAGTTTCAGAGAATTCAGTACCAACACGTACATCAACTGGAACTGGAATATCAGTGCTTGCTGCTAATTCTTTTGCTACAGGGATTAAATCTGCTTCATATAACGATTTACCCACATTGTGACCAGCTGCTGCGATGAAAGTGTTTGCAATACCACCACCCACGATAATTTGGTCAGCAATTTTTGAAAGAGAGTTTAATACTTCTAATTTAGTGGAAACTTTAGAACCGCCTACGATCGCAACCATCGGACGAGCAGGCTCTTTTAATGCTTTACCTAATGCATCTAATTCTGCTGCAAGTAATGGACCTGCACAAGCAACTGGTGCAAATTCCGCTACGCCATAAGTTGATGCTTGTGCGCGGTGAGCTGTACCGAATGCATCCATCACGAAGACATCGCAAAGTGCGGCATATTTTTTACCTAATTCAGGATCGTTTTTCTTCTCACCTTTGTTTACACGTACGTTTTCTAAAACAACGATTTCACCTTCTTTAACATCCACACCGTTTAAGTAGTCTTGTACTAAACGCACATTGAAACCTGCGTCTTTTAAGTAATCAACAACCGGTTGTAAAGAGTCTTCAGGTTTGAATTCACCTTCAGTTGGACGACCTAAGTGAGAGGTAACCATCACTTTTGCGCCTTTCTCTAAAGCCAGTTTTAACGTCGGGATAGTCGCACGAATACGCGCATCAGATGTCACTTTGCCATCTTTTACCGGTACGTTTAAGTCCGCGCGAATAAATACACGTTTACCTTTTAAATCTAAGTCGGTCATTTTGATTACTGACATAAGCTTTCCTCTTGGGTTAGTTAAAATTAAACTGGGACATTATACCTAGATCTTACTAGGTTGTAACGATGTAGATCAAATAAAAAAGCGAATTATGCTTATTTAGGGCAATCGATTACTTGCCATTGACGATCATAGCAAATGAATAATTCATTATGGCTCGCGCCTAAATAAGCGCCTTTTAGTTGTGGATTATTCTGCTTCATCCATTGAAATAATTCTTTACGGCTTAATTGTTCGTTTGGCAAGGAGAGTGATTCAAATAATGCTTTCTCTTGTTTGAAATAAGCTTCCGCTGAATCAAACGCACAGCTGCCGTGTTTTTCCCATTCGCCTTGTAATAATTTTGCACCTGGCGAGATTGAAAGGTAAGGTTCGAGCGTTTCAACTGGAAGCGGTGCTAAATCACCCTTACAAAAACGTGGATGATCCGTAACAGAACGTGCATTCGCATTTTGTGGCCATAAACCATGCACTACCCAGCCAAATTGGTTTTTTGTACTACATTGATATTGCGCTGAATCAGGTAAATTATTGCCATATTGCGCACGTTGTTTTTCACAGAATGCAGGCGACCAAGATAAGGCCAACATATAGTAATCAACAGGGGCATTTTTATTTTGTCCAATGGCATCATCGCGCATGATGACATCATAATTTCCAAAATCTTTAGTATTTTTGACCGCACTTTGGGTTTGTTGCTGTGGGGGTGTTGGGGCGGGTTTAGTGTCTTTTTTGTGCTCAGTGAAATATTGCCAAATGCTAAATGCAGCAAGGGCAATAAGGGAAAGAGTGGAAACCTGTTTTTTCATAAAAATCCTGTTTAAATTTTGTCAATTTTGCTTTTGTCGGCTATAATTCGCCGCTTTCTCATATAAAGGAATGGTATGGCGTTACTGATCACAAACAAATGCACAAACTGCGATATGTGCCTCCCCGAATGCCCGAATGAAGCAATTTCAATCGGCGAGGAGATCTATGTGATCGATCCTGTCCTTTGTACGGAATGTGTTGGTCATTATGACACGCCAACTTGCCAAAAAGTTTGCCCGATTACAAACTGTATTAAGCCAGATCCTGAACATCAAGAAAGCGAAGAGCAGCTTTGGGAACGTTTTGTGATGATTCACCATTCGGATAAGTTGTAGAATTTACCTGATCTTTTTCTTTTCGTCCAATGACTATGAATAAAACGAAGTTAATTAAAATCGCCATCATTCTGATTTATCTGTTCAGTCCCATTGATATTTTGCCTGAAGCGGTGCTTGGCCCATTAGGTTTGGTGGATGATGCGGCAGCCATTGCTTTATTGATTCGAATTTTATTGAAAAAATAAAAACTTGAATAAAATCAACCGCACTTTGCTTTTCTCATTCTTGCAAAATCCCTTCAATTTTTCTAAACTACGCATCGGAAAATTTCTTTCCTCATCATTTCACTTTAAACGCTACCCGTGAGTAGCAAAAGGGACCTCAATCATGACAAACGTCAATCAATATGGCTGGAAAGCCTTGATTGGATCAGCTGTCGGCTATGCGATGGATGGATTCGATCTTCTTATTCTTGGATTTATGCTTAGTGCCATTTCGGCCGATCTTAATTTAACTCCCGCACAATCTGGCTCATTAGTCACCTGGACACTTATTGGTGCTGTGGTGGGCGGTATCGTATTTGGTGCATTAAGCGATCGTTACGGGCGAGTACGCGTGCTAACTTGGACAATCGTACTCTTCGCTGTATTCACTGGTTTATGTGCAATCGCACAAGGCTATTGGGATTTATTAATTTATCGCACTATTGCGGGTATCGGTTTAGGCGGTGAATTTGGTATCGGTATGGCATTAGCCATTGAAGCTTGGCCTGCAAAACACCGTGCAAAAGCAGCGTCTTATGTGGCATTAGGTTGGCAAGTGGGTGTGTTAGCGGCTGCGTTACTCACCCCAGTATTGCTTTCACATATCGGCTGGCGCGGTATGTTCGTTGTCGGTATCTTCCCGGCATTTGTGGCTTGGTATTTACGAGTTCGCTTACATGAACCTGAAATTTTCTCACAAAAACAGACCGAACTTTCAGCACAAAAAATATCAAAGCTGGAATCTTTTAAACTTCTAGTGAAAGATAGCGCAACCACAAAAGTGAGCCTTGGCATAGTGGTTTTAACGTCTGTACAAAACTTCGGTTACTACGGCATTATGATTTGGATGCCAAACTTCTTATCTAAACAACTTGGCTTTAGTTTAACGAAATCGGGTTTATGGACTGCCGTTACCGTATGCGGCATGATGGCAGGGATTTGGATTTTTGGTCGCTTAGCCGATAAAATCGGACGTAAACCAAGTTTCTTATTATTCCAACTTGGTGCGGTGATCAGCATCATCACTTACTCTCAATTAACTGATCCAACTGCGATGTTGGTGGCTGGCGCATTCTTAGGGATGTTTGTCAACGGCATGATGGGCGGTTATGGGGCGTTAATGGCAGAAGCCTATCCAACAGAAGCTCGTGCAACAGCACAAAATGTATTGTTTAACTTAGGTCGTGCCGTAGGTGGTTTTGGACCAGTTGTTGTCGGCGCGATTGTATCCGCGTACTCATTCAGTATTGCGATTGCTTTCTTAGCAGTGATTTATGTGATCGACATGGTAGCGACGGTCTTCTTAGTGCCAGAATTAAAAGGCAAAGAATTAAGCTAAGTGCGGTCAAAAAAATTCAAGTTTTTGAAAACATCGGTGTCAAAGCCGATGTTTTTTATTTGTGAAAAATCAGCCAATTTCAACCGCACTTTATGCTAAACTATGGACACTTTCCCCAATGTTGAAGAATTATCGTGTACGCTAAACGTTCAGTTTCTACCCGTATTGCTAAATATTTATTTGTGGTCATTATCTTCATGGGCATTATTAGCTCATTGAGTTTGCTCGTGATGGCCAGTAATAAATCGGATGCGGAAGCCATTAATATTTCCGGTTCTTTGCGTATGCAAAGTTATCGGCTATTAACGGAAATGGAACGTTCGCTGGATACGGTGGATCAGAATTTAGTGCGTTATCAACGCAGTCTCAATGCCGATGCTTTGCTGACAGTTCAAAATCAGCTTTTTGCGCCATCAGGTGTGAGAGAGTCCTATCAAGAAATCCTTAAACGCTGGACGGTGATGTCCGATTTTGCACGTAGCCATCAAATTGAAAAATATCACGCCGAACTAAAAAGTTATGTACAAGATGTCGATGATTTTGTGTTGGAATTGCAACGCTTTGCTGAACTAAAATGGATTATTGCAGTTTCGGTATTGTGTGTTTCCATGCTATTGATTCTTGCGATGGTGTCTTATGTGATTTGGTATATGAAGCGCGAAGTGGTGAAGCCTTTAGAGCTCATGACCAAAGCCAGTATGCAAGTGCAAATGGGACAGTTTAAACATATCCAGCTTGATACAGAAAGTGGTAATGAGCTTGGTGTTTTGGCGAAAGTGTTTACGCAAATGTCCTCGGAATTAGGGCGGCTTTATTCACGTTTAGAAGATGCCGTTAATGAGAAAACGCAAAAGTTGCGCCAAACTAACCGCTCTTTAACGACGCTTTATCAAAGCTCGCAGTTGCTTACGCCCACAAAGATTAATGATAAAATTCTCAGCCAAGTGCTCAATCATATTCGTGTCAGCGAACATTTACGCTATATTGAGTTAGAAATTTTCGGCTCAGAACATTGGGAAATTTCTTTTGGTCAAAAAGATCCTAAACAATCACTTCAAGTCGAAGAACTTTCTATTGAAAATGAAAACTTGGCTGTGCTCTCGTGGCAAGCCGGTTTGCCTTGTCCTGATCCGCGTATGATGAAAAACTTAGGACAAATGGTGGCAAAAGCATTGTATTCACACAAAACGCAACGTCAACAAGAGCAACTCTTATTGATGGAAGAGCGGTCCATTATTGCACGGGAATTACATGACTCGTTGGCGCAAGTGCTGTCTTTCTTACAAATTCAATTAACGCTGTTAAAGCATAATTTGAAGAAAGAAGACGAGGAATCAAAAGAGAAAAGCATTGCGATCATTGGTGAATTTGAACAAGCTTTATCAGATGGTTATTCTCAATTGCGAGAATTATTGGCGACTTTCCGTTTAACGGTACAAGAGGCGAATTTACAGGTTGCCTTGGAGCAAGTTATCGAAAGTTTACGTTCGCAAACGAAAATGCAAATGACGGTGGACTGCAGTTTGCCATCACAAAGTTTAAACCCACAAGAATTAGTGCACGTTCTGCAAATTGTGCGTGAAGCAACGCTGAATGCGATTAAACACTCAAAAGGTACGTTGATTGAGGTAAAAGCACACATCAATGCAGAAGGGGAATACGAAATTCTTGTGCAAGATAATGGCGTAGGGATTCCGACGTTAGACGAGCCAGAAGGGCATTATGGTTTAAATATCATGACTGAACGCAGTCGCCAATTAAATGCTCAGCTTACAATTTCAAAAAGGGAGCAAGGTGGTACGCAAGTAAAAATCACGCTTCCTCACACGTTTTTTTAAGGAAAGTTAATGCAAAGTTTACAACCGTTTCACACCTTCAATATTCCGGCAAATGCACGTGAAATCATTGAAGCCACATCGATTGAACAAATCCAACAAGCTTGGCAAAAAGCGCAAGCTGAAAATCTCCCTGTCTTATTTTTAGGTCAAGGCAGCAATATGCTGTTTTTAGAAGATTTCCAAGGAATGGTGATTGTTAACCGTTTATTGGGTATTCAACATACAGAAGATAGCGATTACCATTATTTGCATGTTAATGGTGGCGAAAATTGGCATCAGTTGGTGGAATGGTCGCTTTCACAAGGAATTAATGGTTTAGAAAATCTTGCACTCATTCCAGGCTGCGCCGGCTCTGCACCAATTCAAAATATCGGTGCGTATGGCGTAGAGTTTAAAGATGTGTGCGATTACGTGGATGTGTTGAATCTCAACATCGGCGAACAATTCCGCTTGCAGGCGAGCGAATGTGAATTCGGTTATCGTGAAAGTATTTTTAAACATCGCTATGCACAAGGTTATGTGATTACAGCGGTTGGATTGAAATTAGCTAAAAATTGGCAACCAATTTTAAAATATGGCTCATTAGTGAATTTTGATCCTCAAACAGTAACGGCAAAACAAGTGTTTGATGAAGTGTGTCATATTCGTCGCAGTAAATTGCCCGATCCAAAAGAATTTGGCAACGCGGGCAGTTTCTTCAAAAATCCTGTGGTGACTGCTGAGCAATTTGCGAAAATCCAAAAACAGGTCGAAAATCTACCGCACTTTCCACAACCGGATGGCTCTATGAAACTTGCAGCAGGTTGGTTAATCGATCAATGCCATTTAAAAGGTTTTCAAATCGGTGGCGCAGCTGTTCATCAACAGCAGGCTTTAGTGCTGATTAATAAAGGCAATGCTACAGGTCAGGATGTTGTGAAGCTAGCACATCATATCCGTCAAACCGTAGCAGATAAATTTGGTGTGTATTTACAGCCCGAAGTGCGCTTTATGGGGGCGAATGGCGAAGTGAATTCAGAGCAAGCCATTAGTTAATTTATAGAGGAAAGCAATTATGAATTTTAAAGACATTTTAGAAACCTTACCAAGCATTGATCATCTAACTGGCTTAGACGTATTAAACGATGAAACCGTGATTCATCATATTCCTGCTGCACCAGGCAAGCTTGGATCGCTTCGCCTTTATCATGCGTTAGCAGAAAAATTTAACGGGAAATTAGACCGCACTTCTGCACAACAAGGCATTGAATGGTTTGCTGAACACGTTGAAGATGCGAAACAAAATCCTGGAAAACACCCGAATATTGATTTATTGTTTAAAGTGGTGGCAGAGGATGTA
Organism: Haemophilus sp. HMSC068C11; assembly: GCA_905371285.1. Classification (GTDB taxonomy): domain Bacteria; phylum Pseudomonadota; class Gammaproteobacteria; order Enterobacterales; family Pasteurellaceae; genus Haemophilus_D. Next base: position 12,865 of record CAJPKS010000016.1, read on the forward strand.
GTTTATTCACTTGTGCCATTAAACTAATTTGGAAAATTTTCAGTAATTAATTTGAACTTTTAATCGTTAAAAACTGTCAAATGAAACAAATTGAGGTATAATGACAACAGTTGTTATACAATAACAAAAATAAGTAATGAGTCGGGGCGTCGCTCCGCATGCTGTGAGGAGAAGAATGAATAAAGAAACTCAAATGATGTTAGTACCTCAAGGTAGCATCGAAGGTTATATTCGAGCAGCAAACGAATATCCGATGCTAACTGCAGAGGAAGAAAAAAGCTTAGCAGAACGTTTGTATTATGACGGTGATATTGAAGCAGCGAAAAAATTAGTTTTATCACACTTACGTTTTGTTATTCATGTTGCACGTGGTTATTCTGGTTATGGATTGCCACAAGCAGATTTAATTCAAGAAGGTAATATCGGATTAATGAAAGCGGTAAAACGTTTTAATCCAGAAGTGGGCGTTCGCCTTGTATCTTTTGCGGTGCATTGGATCAAAGCAGAAATCCACGAATATGTCCTTCGCAACTGGCGTATTGTGAAAGTCGCGACTACGAAAGCGCAACGTAAATTGTTCTTTAACCTACGTAAAACGAAACAACGTTTAGGTTGGTTCAATGAAAACGAAGTGGATATGGTGGCGAATGAGCTTGGCGTATCAAAAGAAGATGTCATCGAAATGGAATCTCGTATGACAGGGGCTGATGTGGGCTTTGATTTGCCAACAGACGATGATGACGAAGCTTATGTACCTTCTTTATATTTAGAAGATAAAAGCTCAAACTTTGCGGCAGAACTTGAAAGTGAAAACTTTGAAGAACAAGCCACAGAAAAATTAGGTACAGCCTTAGCAAATCTTGATGAACGTAGCCAAGAGATTATCAAAGCACGTTGGTTAGATGATGAAAAAGCGACTCTTCATGATCTTGCAGCAAAATATAATGTGTCTGCAGAACGTATTCGTCAGCTTGAAGCCAACGCATTGAAAAAGCTTAAAAGTGCGGTTGATTTCTAAGCCGTTTTGATAAAAGAAAACCTGTCGATTATCGACAGGTTTTTTATTTATTTCTTTTTGGATTTTCCCCACATTTTATCTTCTTGGCCTCGCCATAAGCGCTGAATATTGTCGTGGTGGCGATAAATCAGCAAGCAGCAAACTAAGGCAACGGGGAAGGTAAATTCAGGTTTAAGCCACCAAACGTAAAATGGCACGAGAAGCGCCGTGATCACAGCACTTAACGAGGAATATCGACTAATTAAGAAAACTAACAACCACGTCCCTAACGTTGAACCCGCTACGCCCCAAGAAATGGGAGCAATCGCACCGAATGCGGTCGCGCCACCTTTCCCACCTTTAAATTGAAAGAAAATAGGGAAAATGTGTCCTAAACAGGCTCCTAATGCCACCATGCCTAATTCAAATTGCGTGAGCCCTAAATAATACCCCGCCCAAACCGGTAGCATCCCTTTTAACATATCGCAAATTAATACTGCGAGCGCCGCCCAACGTCCACCAATACGCAATACATTGGTTGCACCTGGATTATGAGAACCATTCTTTCGTGGGTCAGGTAAACCAGCAACCTTACAAATCAAAATTGCACTGGAAATCGAACCCAGTAAATAAGCAAAAATCATATAAAAAAGGGCAAATAGGCTCATTTTGTGCTCCACAATCTTGATTGTCTTTGAAAAACTTGTTCGTTATTTTAACCAAACTTGATAGCATAAGCCCACTATATTTTTACAGGAATGAGAGATGGATCGTATTTTTATTGAAGAATTAGTCGTCTTCGCCCAAATTGGCGTGTATGACTGGGAGCAACAAATCAAACAAAAGCTCGTTTTTGATTTGGAAATGGCGTGGGATTGTCAAAAAGCTGCCGAAACGGATGATATGCAATACTGCCTCAATTATGCCGAAGTGAGCCAATTTATTTTAGATTATGTGCAATCTAAGCCATTTTTATTGATTGAGCGCGTGGCTTATGAAGTAGCAGATCAATTACAACAACGTTTTGGGATTTCATGGTTAC
>CAJPKS010000017.1:0-14865 GCA_905371285.1 Haemophilus sp. HMSC068C11
AACTGCTTTTCTTACTTCAGATACTTTATCTTCAATTACATCTTTCACTTGAGCAACTTTGTCTTCAGCTTTATGTTTTAGCTCAGCTGCTTTATCAACCGCTTCATCTTTTGCTTCTGAAACTGCTTTTTTCACTTCTGATGCTTTATCTTCGACAGCTCTTTTTACTTCAGAAAATTTGTCATCGATTGCTTTTTTTGCTTCAGAAACTGCTTTTCTTACTTCAGATACTTTATCTTCAATTACATCTTTCACTTGAGCAACTTTGTCTTCAGCTTTATGTTTTAGCTCAGCTGCTTTATCAACCGCTTCATCTTTTGCTTCTGAAACTGCTTTTTTCACTTCTGATGCTTTATCTTCGACAGCTCTTTTTACTTCAGAAAATTTGTCATCGATTGCTTTTTTTGCTTCAGAAACTGCTTTTCTTACTTCAGATACTTTATCTTCAATTACATCTTTCACTTGAGCAACTTTGTCTTCAGCTTTATGTTTTAGCTCAGCTGCTTTATCAACCGCTTCATCTTTTGCTTCTGAAACTGCTTTTTTCACTTCTGATGCTTTATCTTCGACAGATCTTTTTACTTCAGAAAATTTGTCATCGATTGCTTTTTTCATTTCAGTTGCTTTATCTTTGATTTTATTGCTCATAGCACTCTCCTCGGGTCATTATGATGGCTTAATTTAAGCTATTCAGTTATAGCTCACTTTTAGTCTATCAAAAAAATTTAAAAAAAACACCCAGAAATACACATTTCTAGGTGTTTGTTATTTAGCGACTTTTGGAGTCAACTATAGTTATAGTTCAAAAAAGTAAATCACATCAAACTTTATTTTCATATTATCTTCAATCAACTTTAACCATTTTCTTTGGGATAATGGAAAGCTTCAATGGTGCCTTTTTCACCATTCCAGTCAATTTGAACTATCGTTGAAGGATAAAAACTAATTGGATTTCGCTTACCATAAAGCTCTGAAACAATACTGCCTACTAAAGGTAAATGAGAAACGAGTAAAACACTTTCAATACCTTCTTCTTGCAAGACAGATAGATAATCAGCTACCAATGTAGCATTACCGTAAGGTGTAATCCCACTCCAAATTTCAATATCATTAAGCGTATTACCTAAGGCTAAATTTACAAGCTCAAACGTTTCTTGTGCTCTTACATAAGGACTGACAATCACTTTCTGAACTGAAAGTGCGGTTGAATTTAGATGGGTTTTAAGCCATTGACCTTGTGATATTGATTGTTTGCATCCGTAGTCGTTTAAATGTCTCGACTCATCTGATGAAGCAATAACTTCTGCTTCTCCATGACGCATAATAAAAATTTTCATGTATTGGCTTTCCTAAAAATAATAAAAAATAAATTTTATAGATCAAAAATGGGGGCAAGCCCCCACTTTATTAATTCGCTTTCACTGCTTCTGCAATTTCTTCTGCACATTGTTTTGCAAGTACACCGTCTTCACATTCGACCATGACGCGAATAAGAGGCTCAGTACCAGACTTACGCAGTAAAATTCGACCTTTGCCTTCTAAACGTTTTTCCACATCTGCAGCTACTGCTTTTACCGCTTCACTTTCTAATGGATTATCACCACCAGCAAAACGAACATTAATGAGTACTTGAGGGAATAATTTCACCGCACTTGCAAGCTCGTTTAAAGATAAACGATGTTGAACCATTGCACTTAATACAGCTAGTGATGCAATAATACCATCACCTGTCGTATTTTTATCAGCAATAATGATATGGCCAGAGTTTTCTCCGCCTAGCGTCCAGTTATGTTCTACCATTTTTTCTAACACATAACGATCGCCAACGTTAGCACGCACAAAAGGTACACCTAACATTTTTAAAGCAATCTCTAAGCTCATATTACTCATTAATGTGCCCACTACGCCACCTTTTAGCTGACCTGAACGTAAAGCTTCACGAGCAATAATGAAAAGGATTTGGTCACCATCTACTTTATTACCTAAGTGATCCACCATCATAATACGGTCACCATCACCATCATAAGCAAGACCAACATCTGCTTTTGTTTCAAGCACTTTTTCCTGTAACGCTTTTACATCGGTTGCGCCACATTTCTCATTAATATTGATTCCGTTAGGATCTGTACCAATTTCAATCACTTCTGCGCCTAACTCACGTAATACATTTGGCGCAATATGATAAGTCGCACCATTTGCACAATCCACCACAATTTTATAACCATCTAAACCAAGGTGGGCAGGGAAAGTACTTTTACAAAATTCAATATAACGTCCTGCGGCATCACTGATACGGCTCGCTTTACCTAAATCAGCAGACTCCACGCAATCCATTGGCTGATCAAGCATGGCTTCAATCGCTTCTTCAATATCATCTGGTAATTTTGTGCCTTGTGAAGAGAAGAATTTAATCCCGTTATCATAATAAGGGTTATGTGATGCCGAAATGACAATACCCGCTTCTAAACGGAAAGTGCGGGTTAAATACGCCACGGCAGGTGTTGGCATTGGACCGGTAAATGCGGCAGTTAAACCAGCTGCTGCCAAACCTGCTTCAAGTGCAGATTCCAACATATAACCTGAAATACGAGTATCTTTCCCGATTAACACAGTGCGAGAACCTTGAGAGGCTAAAACCTTACCCGCAGCCCAACCTAATTTCAATGCGAAATCTGGCGTGATTGGATATGTACCTACTTTTCCACGTACACCATCAGTACCAAAATATTTACGATTTGCCATGTTTATTCCTTATTAAATTTGAATAATGATGTTGCAGAAATCATTTATTCTACAACATATAAAATCTGTTAGTTTTTTACGCTTGTTGCGTTGCCTGCCATACCTTCAAGGCATCTGCCGTTGCAGCTACATCATGTACACGCAAAATTGTCGCACCATTTTGAGCCGCAATTAATGCCCCGGCTACACTTCCTACAACACGTTCAGTCACGGGCTTATCTAATACAGCACCAATCATCGATTTACGTGAAAGCCCTGCTAAAACAGGATATCCGCTTTCACAGAAGTGAGCCAACTGTTGTAAAAGCTTGTAGTTATGCTGTACTGTTTTACCAAAACCAAACCCCATATCCCAAATAATATTTTCTTTGGCAATGCCTGCTGTTAAACAAGCTTGAGTTCTATCAGTTAAAAACTGATAAACATCTTGAACCACATCATCGTAATGTGGATTAGTTTGCATTGTACGAGGTTGTCCTTGCATGTGCATAATACAAGTGGGTAAATTCAACTGTCCTGCTATTTCGAGTGCGCCAGGTTCACGTAGAGCACGAATATCATTGATTAAATCCATGCCGACCTTCGCCGCTTCTTGCATTACCACAGCTTTAGAAGTATCAACTGAAATCCAACAATCAAAACGCTTTTTTACCGCTTCAACCAAAGGTATCACACGTTGCAATTCTTCAGCTTCAGACACTTCTTCCGCCATTGGACGAGTTGATTCACCGCCAATATCAATAATTGTTGCACCTTCTTTCAGCATTTTTTCAACTTGAAATAATGCTTTGTCTAGACTGAAAAACTGCCCGCTATCAGAAAACGAATCAGGTGTAAAATTCAAAATTCCCATAATTTGAGGGAATGATAAATCTAGACATTTGTTGTTAGCATAAAGTTTCATAAAGTACGGTCAATTTTTAAATCAAATTCGAAAGGTTAGATTATAACGGAATATAGTCATGAAAAGAATGAAATAATAAATAAAAAAGCCTTCCAAATTAGGAAGGCTTTATTTTTATGCTTCAGGATCTTCTGAATGATTAACCGCACTTTCAGTTTTCTCTTCTTGCGGTTTTGCTGTTGGTTTCGTGTCTTTGTTATCTTCCCAACCAGATGGTGGTGTAACAGGTTCACGATTCATCAATTGTTTGATTTGTTCTTCTTCAATGGTTTCATATTTCACTAACGCATCTTTCATGGCGTGAAGAATATCCATATTGTCGATCAAAATCTGTCTTGCTCTCGCATAGTTACGATTTACAATCGCACGAACTTCTTCATCAATTGCATGTGCTGTTTCGTCAGACATATGTTTTGCTTTCGCCATTGAGCGCCCTAAGAATACTTCGCCTTCATCTTCAGTATAAAGAATCGGACCGAGTTTATCTGAGAAGCCCCATTGGGTCACCATATTACGTGCAATATTGGTTGCCACTTTAATATCGTTGGATGCACCGGTAGAAATATTTTCTTCACCGTAAATCAAATCTTCAGCTAAGCGTCCTGCATATAGTGTGGAAAGTTTACTTTCTAATTGTTTTTGGCTGATACTAATTTGATCGCCTTCAGGTAAGAAGAAAGTTACACCTAATGCACGGCCACGAGGAATAATCGTCACTTTATGAACAGGATCATGTTCAGGTACTAAGTAACCCACAATGGCGTGACCTGCTTCATGGTATGCTGTCGATTCTTTTTGTTTATCCGTCATGATCATGGTACGGCGTTCAGGCCCCATATTGATCTTATCTTTGGCTTTTTCAAACTCAAGCATCGATACAGTACGTTTATTGCTACGTGCAGCAAATAATGCCGCTTCATTTACTAAGTTCGCTAAATCTGCACCTGAATAACCGGGTGTACCACGAGCCAGTGTCATGGCATCTACATCATCAGCGACAGGCACTTTACGCATGTGAACTTTTAAAATTTGCTCACGACCTTTCACATCCGGTAAACCCACAACGACTTGACGGTCAAAACGTCCTGGACGTGTTAATGCTGGGTCAAGTACATCTGGACGGTTAGTTGCTGCAATAACGATTACGCCTTCGTTACCACCGAAACCATCCATTTCAACTAACATTTGATTAAGAGTTTGTTCACGCTCATCGTGTCCACCACCTAAGCCGGCACCACGTTGACGACCTACCGCATCAATTTCATCAATAAAGATTAAGCATGGTGCATTTTTCTTCGCTTGCTCAAACATATCACGTACACGAGAAGCACCAACCCCCACAAACATCTCTACAAAGTCAGAACCTGAAATGGTAAAGAAAGGCACTTTTGCTTCACCCGCAATAGCTTTTGCTAATAAGGTTTTACCTGTACCTGGAGGGCCTACCATTAAAATCCCTTTTGGAATTTTACCACCAAGGTTTTGGAATTTTTTAGGTTCACGCAAGAAATCAACTACTTCACCGACTTCTTCTTTTGCCTCGTCGCAACCTGCAACATCCGCAAAAGTCACTTTGATTTGATCTTGGTTCAGCATTTTAGCGCGGCTTTTACCAAAACTCATGGCCTTACCACCGCCACCTTGCATTTGACGCATGAAGAAAATCCATACCCCTACAAGGAATAACATTGGGAACCACGAAATTAAAATTTGTGATAATAAACTGCGTTTTTCAAAAGGCGTACCTTCGATTTTAACTTTTTTATTTAGTAAGTCATCTAAGAGCTTTTTATCTTCCAACGGTGGCATGACGGTCATATATTTAGAACCATCATTTTTGGTCACGGTGATTTCATTCGCATCAAAACGCGCTTCTTTCACTTGGCTATTACTCACATCATACACAAAGGTTGTGTAATCTGTTGAGTCACTCACGCCATTGGAATTAAAACTTTGGTAAGCTGTCATCATGACAATTGCTACCACAACCCATAGAACTAGATTTTTGACCATATCGTTCAAGGTTTAACCTGCCTTTCTTAAGTTAATTAAAATTAAACGAGATACTATCTCATCCCCGACACAATGAAAAGCTATCAAAGCAATTATCTATTCGCCTTTATAACCGCTTGCTACAATATAAACTTCGCGAGAGCGCCCACGAGAAGCTTCTGGCTTACGCACTTTTACGACACTAAAGAGTGAACGAATTTCGCGCAGATACTCGTCAAAACCTTCTCCTTGGAATACTTTGACCACAAAACTGCCTTTTTTTGCCAAAACTTGCTTACACATATCTAAAGCCAGTTCAACTAAATACATTGCACGAGGAATATCAACAGATGGCATGCCGCTAAAATTTGGCGCCATATCAGACATCACTACATCAACTTTTGCTTCACCAACTCGTTCTAATAATGCATTCAGCACATTTTCGTCACGAAAATCGCCTTGCAAGAAATCCACGCCGACAATTGGGTTCATATCCAAAATATCACAAGCAATCACTCGACCTTTTCCACCAATTTGGCTCACAACATACTGTGACCAACCACCTGGTGCGGCACCGAGATCCACCACTGTCATTCCCGGTTTAAACAATTTATCCGTTTGTTGAATTTCATCTAACTTAAAGTAAGCTCGTGAGCGTAATTTTTGTTTATGTGCTTTCTGAACAAACGGATCTTTAAAATGTTCGTTTAGCCAACGAGAAGAACTCGCCGAACGTTTTTTCTTTCCCATAATCTCTTTCTTTTGTACTATTTTTTGTAGTAGTTTCGTCTATATTTGGGTACAATCTGCCAAATTCAAGGCTAGACTTACCAAAAAGTGCTGAAAAACCACGTTTTTTCTGACCGCTCTTTTCGGTCTTTTTTTGACTCATATTCATCTATTTAAAGGATTCCTTATGACAATATTATCAACAAAACAAAAACAATTTTTAAAAGGACTCGCTCATCACCTTAGCCCTGTCGTCATGCTTGGCGGTAACGGCTTAACCGAAGGTGTATTAGCCGAAATCGATAATGCTTTAAATCATCACGAACTCATCAAAGTAAAAATTGCTGGCGCAGATCGCGAAACCAAGCAATTAATTATTGATGCGATTGTTCGTGAAACCAAATCATCTAACGTTCAAACCATCGGACATATTTTGGTGCTTTATCGACCAAGCGAGGAAGGTAAAATCCAGCTGCCTCGTAAATAATTGTTATCCCCTCAATTTGAGGGGATGTTTTTTTAGATGTAATTTACTTCAATAATCTCGAACTCAACCGTTCCACCTGGTGTGGTAATATTTACGGTATCATCCAACTCTTTCCCTACCAAGCCACGAGCAATCGGTGAATTCACAGAAATCAAACCAGATTTAATATCTGCCTCATCATCGCCCACAATTTGGTAAGTGACTTCTTCATCAGTATCGGTATTCACTAATACAACTGTCGCACCAAAAATAACTTTTCCGTTATTTGGTAATTTAGTGACATCGATAACCTGACAATTTGCAAGTTTGCTTTCAATTTCTTGAATACGCCCTTCGCAAAAACCTTGTTGTTCACGCGCTGCGTGATATTCTGCATTTTCTTTTAAGTCACCATGCTCACGTGCTTCAGCAATCGCCTTAATAATTTCAGGGCGACGCTCATTTTTTAAGAAATCTAATTCTTCTCGCAATAGCTCTGCACCGCGCACGGTCATTGGAATTTGTTTCATTCTTTTTCCTTGAAATTTGGTAAAAACAAAACCACGACAACGTCTTGCAACCTTGCCGCAGTCAATGAAAAATAAAAAATGATTTACTCAATTGAGTTCGGAGCTTATTATTATTCGTCTTAAGAAAAATAGCAACCAGAACAGTACTAAAATGAGTAAAAAATCGTCCATTTCGACCGCGCTTAAAGCGGCATTTATCACACTCGGCTTTTCTTTTTCTTCTATAGCTGAAGTTGATGTCACTTCAATCACCCAATATTTACCAGAAGGTGCGTCGGCTGGCATCATTGCCAAAAACCTCAATAAAGATCAAATTATCGCCGATTACAATGGTTCAACCTTTATGTTGCCAGCCAGTACGCAAAAAGTCTTTACCGCTGTAGCGGCTAAATTGGTATTGGGCGATGCTTTCCAGTTTGAAACCTCACTTTTAAGTAACGGAAAAATTCAGAATAATACCTTAGAAGGTGATCTTGTTGTGCAATTTACTGGTGACCCTGATCTCACCAGTGGACAACTTTATACCTTACTCGCTAATTTAAAAAATCAAGGTATTCAGAAGATTAATGGCGATCTCGTGTTAGATACCTCTGTATTTGCGAGCCACGACCGTGGATTGGGTTGGATTTGGAACGATCTCACCATGTGCTTTAACTCTCCTCCAGCAGCGGCAAATATCGATAATAACTGTTTCTATGCAGAACTGGATGCGAATCAACCTGTAGGTGAAACCGTAAAAATTAACGTCCCTGCACAATTCCCGATTCAAGTTTTCGGACAAGTATATATTGCAGATCAACAAGAAGCCGGTTATTGCCAGTTAGATGTTGTCGTTCATGACAATAATCGCTATCAAGTTAAAGGCTGTATTGCGCGTCAGGCAAAACCTTTTGGACTCAGTTTTGCAGTACAAGATCCAGATGCCTATGCGGCTGCTATTATTCAACGTCAACTAAAACGTCTTGGCATCGAATTTACAGGTAAAGTGAAACAGCCTCAAAAACCACAGCAAGGGCAAAAACTCGCCCAGCATTTATCTAAACCACTGCCTGAGTTATTGAAAAAAATGATGAAAAAATCAGATAACCAAATTGCAGATGCTTTATTTAGAGCGGTAGCCTACAATTACTATAAACGCCCAGCTTCATTCCAATTAGGTACATTGGCGGTTAAATCAGTATTACAAAAACAAGGCATTAAATTTGGCAATAGCATTTTAGCCGATGGTTCTGGCCTTTCTCGCCATAATTTGGTTGCACCGAAAACCATGCTTTCTGTTTTAGAGTTCATCGCTAAAAATGAAGACACACTGCATTTAATGGAAACTTTCCCGATTGCAGGTGTAGATGGCACCATCAGCGGACGCGGCGGCTTAATTAATCCACCATTGGTTAAAAATGTCATTGCGAAAACAGGCTCATTAAAAGGCGTTTATAACCTTGCCGGTTTTATGACCAATGCAAGAGGTGAAAAAGTGGCTTTCGTTCAATTTATCAATGGTTACTCCACTGGCGATTTAGAAAGTAAAACGAAACGCGCTCCACTTGTGCAATTTGAAAGTACACTTTATAACGATTTTTATAAAGACTAAAACACATTAAAAAATGACCGCACTTCAAATATACCAAGTGCGGTCATTTTTTCCTTCGGTTTAAATTAAAAAGAAAAAGCACCAAACTCTTCATCGAATTTGGCGCTTTATATTTTTAGACTGTTTTATCCTTCATTATGGATTTCGAGATTACTCGCATCTTTTTCACGTTTTTTCTTTGCTGAATCGTTACGTTGAGAAGCGATGTTATCGAGATATTCTGGCGTGATATCGCCTGTAATATATTCCCCAGTAAATACTGAACAATCAAAACCTTGAATTGCTGGGTTTTCTTGACGAACGGATTCTGTCAATGCTTCAAGATCTTGGAAGATCAATTTATCCACTCCGATCAATTTCGCGATTTCTTCGACACTACGACCGCAGGCTATAAGCTCTTGTTTTGTTGGCATATCAATACCGTACACATTCGGATAACGAATTTCTGGTGCAGCTGAAGCAAAGTAAATTTTCTTTGCGCCCGCAGCGCGAGCCATACATACAATTTGTTCTGATGTTGTTCCACGAACAATGGAATCATCAACCAACAATACATTTTTATTTTTAAATTCAGCTTTAATCGTATTGAGCTTACGGCGAACTGAGCTAATACGTTGTGCTTGCCCAGGCATAATAAACGTACGGCCAACATAGCGGTTTTTAACAAAGCCTTGACGATAAGGTTTGTCTAAAATTTTTGCAATCTGTAACGCTATATCCGTTGAAGTTTCAGGTACAGGAATCACTACATCAATGTTGTCTACTTCATCAGCCCATTCTTTTGCAATTTTTTTACCTAAATATTCGCCCATGTGAACACGTGCCGCATAAACAGACACACCATCGATCGTCGAATCTGGGCGAGCAAAATACACGTATTCAAAAATGCACGGATTTAAGACTGCACTTTCGGCACATTGCTCGGCATAAAGTTTGCCATCAAAGGTCACATAAATAGCTTCACCAGGCGCAACATCTCGTACAAATTCAAAACCGGCTACATCTAACGCGACACTTTCAGAAGCAAACATATATTCTACTGAACCATTTTCTTCACGCTGACCTAGCACTAATGGGCGAATACCAAAAGGATCGCGAAATGCCACCATACCATGTCCAATAATCATGGCTAAGCATGCATAGGCACCACGGATATCTTTATGTGTGGCACGAACAGCATCAAAAATGTCTTCTGGATCGAGATGGTATTTATTAATTCTGTCTAGGTGGCTGGCGAGAATATTAAGAAGAAGCTCTGAATCAGAATTAGTGTTCACATGGCGGCGTTCTTCTTTGAATAATTTATCTTTTAATTCGGCTGAGTTGGTTAAGTTGCCATTGTGAACGAGGGTTAAACCATAAGGTGAGTTAACATAGAAAGGCTGCGCTTCAGATACACTTGAACTGCCGGCGGTTGGATAACGTACATGTCCGAGGCCTGCATGACCTTGTAAACGTAACATATGTTCTTGTCTGAATACATCGCTTACAAGACCATTAGCCTTACGCAAACGAAAGCGGTTTTCATCATCTATTGTGACAATCCCCGCCGCATCTTGACCTCGATGCTGTAATAACGTTAATGCTGCATAAATGGATTCATTAACCGGATTTTGGCTAACGATACCGACAATTCCACACATACTGATTGACTACCTTATTGTTTAAAAGTTGAGTTTAAAAAACTAGAACTTGCTTGTAGTTGTTGGAAGAACCATTCAATAATGAAGCCGAAATGAGGAATTAATTTTGATTCTTTCCACCAATCGGTTTGTTCAAAGTTAGTGAAGGTATCCAAGAAGAATAAGATCGCAGCAACGATTAACGCGCCACGAATTAAGCCAAATGCCGCACCGAGAACACGATCTGTTCCGGTAAGTCCTGTTTTATCCACTAATTGGCTAATCACATAATTAACAATGCCACCTACGATTAAGGTTAAAACAAATAAAATGCCGATTGCGGTGCCGTTACGCACGTAGTCAGATTCGATTTGAGTGAGATAAGTGGCGAGATAAGGATAAAATTGGCTAGCGACAATAAATGCAACGACCCAGCTTGCAAGGGACATCACCTCTCGCACAAACCCACGTAATAAACTCACGATAATCGAAAATGCGATGATGCCAATGATAATATAATCAATCATTAAATAGTCTCTCAATTAAAAAGGGTCGCCATTGCGACCGCAATATTTTACATAAAAAAACACAAAAGGAAAACGTTTGCGTCAATTAAATTTGAAGCAATTTGCTAGATTTCTTGCCAAAATGCTTTATCTAATTTTTGCTGTGCCTTTCGTAATACTTCTGCCAAGTGCTGATATGTCGGTTTATCTTGCACAGTTGGCAAACTTTCATGTTGTTTTCTCAAACGTTCACTAATCTCATAAAACCACTGAGAACTTTGCGGTTCTAAGGGTGATTTTGCTCGTTTCCCCAACCAATATAAACCTTGAAATGGCATCGCTAACGCACAAAGTGCGGTCAAAATAGCAAGCGAAAATGCAGTAAGATCTACTTTGGCATAAAGTTGCTGCCAGACCACCGCAAATACTGCCATAAAAGGCATAAATTTTTGTGCAAATTTTGTAGCTTTAATAATGCGATTTTCGGGAAAAATCATGCCGAGCTTCGCTTCTAATGGCCACGTTTGCAAATAAACTTGCCCTTGTTTTAAGGTTGAAAAAAATGATGACATGAAAACATCCTTGAAAATAACTGCGCTTATAATACTCTAGTTTAGGTTTAATTGTCATCCTTAACTGGAAACTGTTGAAATTTTCAACTTTTCTAATAAAAGATCGTATTTTTACCCTCCAGTTAATTTATTTTATACGCTAAAAGGTGTATTCTATATGGGATTTATACTCCGTTCTTTTGAATGGATTTTTATTAACCTCAATCAAAAATAGGGTTCCTATGTCAAAACTTGTTCTCATCCTTAACTGTGGTAGTTCTTCATTAAAATTTGCAATCCTTGATCCTGCAACAGGTGAAGAAAAATTATCAGGCTTAGCAGAAGCATTTTATCTTCCTGAAGCTCGTATCAAATGGAAACTTAACGGTGAAAAAGGTAGCGCAGATTTAGGTGCTGGTGCAGCGCACACTGAAGCACTTAACTTCATCGCGTCAAACATTATGACTGATGAGCTTAAAAACTCTATCACCTCGATTGGTCACCGTATTGTTCACGGTGGTGAGAAATACACTCAATCTGTTATCGTCACAGATGAAGTGGTTAAAGGTATTGAAGATGCTGCGCAATTTGCACCACTTCACAACCCTGCTCACTTAATCGGTATCCGTGAAGCATTTAAAACATTCCCACACTTAAAAGATAAGAACGTTGTCGTATTTGATACAGCATTCCACCAAACCATGCCTGAAGAAGCATATCTATATGCACTTCCATACTCACTTTACAAAGAACATGGCGTACGTCGCTACGGTGCACACGGTACCAGCCACTACTTTGTTTCTCGTGAAGTCGCTGAATATGTAGGCAAACCGGCAGACCAAGTAAACGCAATCATCTGTCACTTAGGTAACGGTGGTTCTGTTTCTGTTGTTCGTAACGGTAAATGTATCGACACATCTATGGGTTTAACCCCGTTAGAAGGTTTAGTCATGGGTACACGTTGTGGCGACATCGACCCTGCGATCGTTTTCTACCTATACAAAAACTTAGGTATGTCAATGGATCAAATCGAAGAAACTTTAGTGAAAAAATCAGGTCTTTTAGGTTTAACTGAAGTAACGAGCGACTGTCGTTATGCAGAAGATAACTACGACGATGCATCTAAACCAGAAGCAAAACGTGCATTAGATGTTTACAGCTACCGTTTAGCAAAATACATCGGTGCATATATGGCTGTTTTAGGTGATGATCACTTAGATGCGATTGCATTTACGGGTGGTATCGGTGAAAACTCAGCTCACGTTCGTGAATTAGCATTAGGCCACTTAAAATTATTTGGTATCAAATTAGACCAAGAACGTAACCTTGCTGCTCGCTTTGGCAAATCAGGCGTAATCACTGCTGATGACTCTGCATTCAAAGCGATCGTTCTTCCAACTAACGAAGAATTAGTAATTGCACAAGATACAGCACGTTTAGCGGGCTAATCAACTTTCTTCAAACCTGCTGAGAAATCAGCAGGTTTTTTCATTCATTAAAAGGTATATCAAAATGACTAAAGCAGTTATTCTTATTCCAACTAGCGCAGAAGCAAATTTAGCGGCAGCATTAGACGCAGCTAAAACAACAGGCGCTGTCGTATTCAATGCAGTAGAAGATGTAAAAGCCGCACAAGCATTAATCGCAAATAATCAAAAAGACGTGTTATTAGAAAAAATCGTGGCTGATTTCCAAGCATTAAATGCAAATTTAGTGGTTGTTAAAGGTGTTCAACCTTCAGTTCAAGCGCCTTTTGCAAATAGCTTAAACTTCGCGATTGCACAAACCTTAGATGCACAAATTATCTTAGTGGCAAACAATGAAGAAGGCACATTAGTAGAAGCCGTTGCTTCAGAATTTGGCGGAGTGAACAACTCTGAAATCTTAGGTGTATTTGGTGCACAAGCAGGCAAAATAAAAACCTTAGATGCTCAAGCATTAGCGAATGCAATCTCTGCACCACTTGCTCGTGAAGCACGTATTTCTCCAGCGGCATTCCGTTTCAAATTAACTGATTTAGCACGCAAAGCGGGCAAAACCATCGTATTACCAGAAGGTGATGAACCTCGCACTGTTAAAGCTGCAGCTATCTGTGCTGAACGTGGTATCGCAAAATCGGTATTATTAGCGGATCCAGAATCTGTAAAAAAAGTTGCGGCAGAACAAGGCGTGACTTTAGGCGCTGACGTAACGATCATCAATCCAGCTGACGTACGCGAAAACTACGTTGCTCGTTTAGTTGAATTACGTAAATCTAAAGGTTTAACCGAAGAACAAGCGCGTGCACAATTAGAAGACACCGTTGTATTAGGTACGATGATGTTAGAAGCGGGCGGAGTAGATGGTTTAGTCTCTGGTGCCGTTCACACCACTGCAAATACAATTCGCCCACCGATGCAAATCATCAAAACAGCACCAGGTAGCTCAATTATCTCGTCTGTATTCTTCATGTTATTACCAGACCAAGTATTAGTGTATGGTGACTGTGCAGTAAACCCAGAACCAACCGCTGAACAACTGGCTGAAATCGCAATCCAATCAGCTGAATCGGCAAAAGCATTTGGTTTAAATCCAAAAGTCGCAATGCTTTCTTACTCAACCGGTACTTCTGGCTCAGGCCAATCTGTAGAGAAAGTGAAAGATGCAACGCGTATTGCACAAGAAAAACGTCCTGATTTATTAATCGACGGTCCATTACAATACGATGCAGCGGTAATGAAAGATGTGGCTGCTTCTAAAGCGCCAAACTCTAAAGTGGCAGGTCAAGCAAACGTATTTGTATTCCCTGATATCAACGCAGGTAACATCGGCTATAAAGCGGTACAACGTTCTGCAGATTTAGTCGCTGTAGGTCCAATGCTTCAAGGTATGCGTAAACCGGTTAATGACTTATCTCGTGGTGCATTAGTGGATGATATCATCTACACCATCGCATTAACCGCGATCCAAGCAACACAAGCTTAATTAAAGCCTTTGTTGTAAAACACTAAAGAAGATAACCGCACTTTTGATGATTCAAAGTGCGGTTATTTTTAGGATTGTTTTTAATGACTACTCTACGGATTTTAAGTATTCAACCAGCTTCAAGCCAATCTCTCTTCGCCACCCTAAAAGCAAATCGGGCTGTTTGGTTATATCTTCATTTTTTAACCAGACCCATTTAATGAGATCTTCTAAATTTCGTTTACTTGCCAGAACATCAACGGTTACTCCTTTTGGTGTCAGTGCAGTA
>CAJPKS010000018.1:0-14669 GCA_905371285.1 Haemophilus sp. HMSC068C11
AAAATACAGTTGAAGCCGATAAAATGAATCCTAATCCTAAACTAAAAATATAAAGCTCTAAGAAAATTATGGGAACCCATAGAACATTCAATGTAATTTCTACTTGGGTAAAAATCATTACAAGAATTAGGGCTATCATTGCAAACAGCATATTAACTAATGAACTTGTTATTTTAGATAAAACAAAAATATACTTCGGTACATATGTCTTTTTAATTAAAGAAGCATTATGAACAATAGCTGTTACAGAACTAGAGGTAGCTTCTGAAACAAAACCAAAAATTAATTGCCCTGTAAGCAGATAGGCTGAAAAATTAGGAATATCGAATTTAAATAAGTTTGAAAAAACCACTGTTAATACAATCATCATCAGCAAAGGATTTAAAATACTCCAAATATAGCCTAAATAACTTCTTCTATATTTTAGTTTTATATCCTTAAGGACTAACTGCTTCAATAATTCGATATATTTAATTTGATTTACAAATGGTTTCATAAGCAATATCATCTTATTTAAACTTCATCGCATCCTTTAAAATTTTCCCAGCTAAATCTTTTGCTGACAAACTCGGTTCGCCCTCTAAAGGCCATTCAATACCGACAGTCTCATCATTCCAAATTAAAGAATGCTCTGCTTTAGGATTATAGTAATCAGTACATTTATAAGTAAATTCAGCTTCATCAGTTAAAACGTAAAAGCCATGTGCAAACCCTTCAGGCACCCAAAGCTGACGTTTATTTTCAGCAGATAAAATTTCACCTACCCATTGTCCAAATGTAGGAGAGTTTTCTCGCATATCGACTGCAACATCAAACACGGCACCAAACACTACCCGTACTAACTTACCCTGTGTATTTTCAGTTTGATAATGTAATCCACGTAACACTCCTTTTACCGATTTTGAATGATTTTCTTGTACAAAAGTGCGATCTGCTATGTTTTGTTTAAACCATTCATCACGAAAGGTTTCCATAAAGAAACCACGTTCATCACCGAACACTTGAGGTTCTAATAATTTTACATCTGGGATTTTAGTATTAATAACTTTCATTATGAATCCTTATATTTTCAACGTATTTTCTTCTTATTCTGCATAAGCCTTAATATTTTTCAACGCGTTTCGCCAATCACTTGGTTTAATTCCGAACGCTTGCTGAATTTTAGTTAAATCTAAGCAAGTATTGGCTGGCCGTTTAGCCAGGCTTGGATAATCCGCAGTGGTAATCTCGTTTACAAAAGGAACTTTCTCTAATACATTTTGTGAAACAGCCTCAGCCAAAATAACTTTAGCAAAATCACACCAACTAACATAGGGCTCTCCACTAAAATGATAAATGCCATATTCGATACTTTCGCCTCTAATAATTTTTTCGGCAATCTGAACTAACGCGTTAGCAATATCTCCAGCATAAGTTGGCCCACCAATTTGGTCCGCAACAACGTTTAATGTATCGTGTTTTCTTGCTAAGCGAAGCATAGTTTTCACAAAATTATTGCCATGTTCGCCAAAAACCCAAGAAGTACGCAAAATGATTACTCTTGAAAAAAGGGAAAGAAGCACCTTATCTCCCTCAGCCTTACTTTTGCCATAAGCACTTAAGGGGCAAGTAATATCGCTTTCTGTATATTTACCTTTTTTATATCCATCAAATACATAATCAGTAGATATATGTAAGATACTTGCATTAACTCTATTTGCAGCTTCAGCTAAATATTTTAGACCTTTTACATTAACGTCATGAACCAGTGACTCTTCAGTTTCAGCTCTATCCACATGAGTATAAGCTGCCCCATTAATAATAATATTCGGCTTAAACGAATCAACCAAAGACAGTACAGCATTTTTATTCGTGATATCAAGCTCGCTATGTTTTAAAGCTAATATATCATGACCTTTTTCAATCCTTAATCTTTGTGTCAAAGCGAAACCTATTTGTCCATTTGCCCCTGTGATTAGGAATTTTGCCACACTATTTTTTTTCCTTAATTATTCTAAGCAAGTATTGACCATACTCATTTTTCGTCATTGGTTTCGCTAGTTTTTCAACTTGTTCTGAAGTGAGCCAACCATTACGCCATGCTATTTCTTCTAAACATGCTACTTGTAAACCTTGCACCTTTTCAATGGTACGAACAAATGAAGCCGCTTCATGTAAACTTTCGTGTGTACCAGTATCTAACCAAGCAAAACCTCGTCCAAGCAATTGCACATTGAGTGAGTCATCGTTTAAATACATTTCGTTAAGAGTAGTAATCTCTAATTCTCCACGAGCAGAGGGCTTGACTTGTTTTGCAAATTCCACCACACGGTTATCATAAAAATATAAACCTGTTACAGCATAGTTTGATTTTGGTTGAACTGGTTTTTCTTCAATCGAAACCGCTTTGAAGTTTTCATCAAATTCCACTACACCAAAGCGCTCAGGATCTTTCACTAAATATCCAAACACTGTTGCACCGCGGGGCTGTTTAACTGCCTCTTGCAACATTTGACTAAAGTGTTGACCGTAGAAAATGTTGTCGCCCAATACTAAGCAACAGCTATCACCATTGATAAACTCTTCACCAATAAGAAATGCTTGAGCTAAACCATCTGGACTTGGTTGAATTGCGTACTGTAAATTCACACCAAAGTCTGAACCATCACCTAATAAGCGCTTGAAACTTTCATTATCTTCAGGGGTAGTAATAATAAGAACATCACGAATACCCGCTAACATTAATACTGAAAGTGGATAGTAAATCATCGGTTTATCATAAACAGGCAAAAGCTGCTTAGACACACCTCGAGTAATGGGATAGAGGCGAGTACCAGAACCGCCTGCAAGAATAATACCTTTCATAAGGATACCTTTAAAAGAGCGGATAGATTTTCTTAAATTTTTGCAAATTATTAGAAAAACTTCACCGCTTGTTAATAATTAGTTACCTAAACGCTCACGGTTATACGAGCCATCTAATACACGGCTCCACCATTTTTTGTTATTTAAATACCATTCTACCGTTTTGCGGATACCTGATTCAAAAGTTTCTTGTGGCTTCCAACCTAATTCTCGGCCAATTTTGGCTGCATCAATCGCATAGCGTACGTCGTGACCAGGGCGATCTTTTACATAGGTAATAAGATCTTCATATTTTGCTACACCTTTTGGTTTGTTTGGCACTAGTTCTTCTAATAAACGACAAATAGTACGTACTACATCAATGTTTGCTTTCTCGTTATGCCCACCAATGTTGTATGTTTCTCCTACTTCTCCTTCAGTTACTACTTTATATAATGCACGAGCATGATCTTCTACAAATAACCAGTCTCGAATTTGTTGACCATTCCCATAAACTGGTAATGGCTTTCCATCTAGTGCATTTAAAATCATTAGTGGAATAAGTTTTTCGGGAAAGTGGAATGGACCATAGTTATTTGAGCAGTTAGTCACAATCGTTGGTAAACCATAAGTACGTAACCATGCACGCACTAAGTGATCACTTGAAGCTTTAGATGCTGAATAAGGACTGCTAGGTGCATAAGGTGTAGTTTCAGTAAACAAGTCATCTGTTCCTTCTAAATCACCATATACCTCATCTGTTGAAATGTGGTGAAAACGGAACGCTGCTTTTTTTTCATCATTTAAAGAATTCCAATAAGCACGGGCTGCTTCTAATAGCGTGTAAGTACCTACTATATTTGTTTCGATAAAAGCTGCTGGTCCATCAATAGAACGGTCAACATGACTTTCTGCTGCTAAATGCATTACGGCATCAGGTTGATGATGTTCAAATACACGTGCCAATGCTTTTGCATCACAAATATCCACTTGTTCAAATGCATAGCGTGGATTATTTTCTACGGATTCTAAAGATTCTAAATTACCTGCATAAGTTAATTTATCAACATTTACCACGTTATCTTGCGTGTTTTCAATAATGTGGCGAACAACTGCAGAGCCAATAAAACCAGCACCACCAGTAACCAAAATTGTTTTGCTCATTTTCATCCTCTTGGTTATTTAACAAATAAAACATTACCCTGTATTCTATTTGAAATAATACTATTTCACAATTAAAGAATACAATACTTATGAAAAAAGTGCGGTCAAAATGACCGCACTTTTCTTGCTCTAAACTAGGTATCTACTGTTTCTTATGCATAATACATCTCAAACTCAACTGGGTGTGGTGTCATATTTAAACGTTCCACATCTTTACGTTTAACGCTAATAAATGCTTCGATAAAGTCTTTAGCAAATACACCGCCTTGAGTTAAGAATTCATAGTCTTTTTCTAATGAATTCAATGCTTCTTCTAGTGAGCTCGCTACCGCTGGAATATCTTTTAATTCTTCTGGTGGAAGATCATAAAGATTTTTATCCATTGCATCGCCTGGGTGGATTTTGTTTACTACACCATCAAGGCCTGCCATCAATAATGCAGCGAATGCCAGGTATGGGTTTGCCAATGGATCTGGGAAACGCGCTTCAATACGGATCGCTTTCGGGTTAGTTACTGCCGGGATACGGATTGAAGCAGAACGGTTGCTTGCAGAGTAAGCCAACAATACTGGCGCTTCAAAACCTGGCACTAAACGTTTGTATGAGTTAGTACTTGGGTTAGTGAATGCATTTAATGCTTTAGCGTGCTTAATGATACCACCAATGTAATAAAGTGCGGTTTCAGAAAGACCTGCATATTTATCACCTTGGAAAATATTTTTACCGTCTTTGCTTAATGACATATTACAGTGCATACCCGAACCATTATCACCTGTGATTGGTTTTGGCATAAAGCAAGCGGTTTTACCATGTTCTAATGCAACGTTTTGCACCACATATTTATAGATTTGAGTTTCATCCGCTTTCAAGGTTAAGCTATTGAATTTCGTTGCAATTTCATTTTGACCTGCAGTCGCCACTTCATGGTGGTGAGCTTCTACGACTAAGCCCATTTCTTCTAAAATCAAACACATTTCAGAACGAATATCGTGTGCTGTATCAATTGGAGCAACCGCACAGTAACCGCCTTTTTTCAATGGACGATAGGCGTTGTTACCACCTTCGTATTTTTTGTTGGTGTTCCAAGCCGCTTCAATGTCATCAACGACAAAAGAAGCACGGTTCATTGATACATCAAAACGTACATCATCAAATAAGAAGAACTCTGGTTCAGGACCAAAGAATGCTTGATCCGCAATACCGATTGAACGCATATAGTTTTCGGCACGAATGGCAATTGAACGCGGGTCACGATCATAGCTTTGCATGGTTGTTGGTTCATAAATACTACAACGAATAGAGAGGGTTGGGATCTGCGCAAATGGATCGACTACTGCAGTCTCAGCGATTGGCATTAAAAGCATATCGGCTTTGTTAATGGTTTTCCAACCTTCAACAGAAGAGCCATCGAACATTTTGCCATCTTCAAACATATCTTCATCGACAAGGCTAACGGGGATGGAAACACCGTGTTCTTTACCTTTAATGTCGGTGAAACGAAGTAGCACGAACTTAATATCGTTCTCTTCGATCAGTTTGAATACGTTGGCAATTGCATTTGCATTTGGCATAAGGAGTCCTCTATTTTGCTATGTGTGTAATCTTTTAAAATTAAAAGAGCATTATAACGCAACCGCTTACTTTTTTCATGGGATTTATTTTAAACACCAGCATAGCAGAGTAACGAAATATCGTGTATAATTTTTGCCCTTTCGAGATTCTCGTAGAGTGGGTTTACTCACTAATTCAAACTACTTGGACTATTCGGTGGCATAAAAATTCCACCCTACAAAACTTAAACATTAAGAACGTAATAAATGAAAAACGACATTGATATTAATAAATTGCGCAATATCGCAATTATCGCTCACGTTGACCATGGTAAAACCACCCTCGTTGACAAACTCCTTCAACAATCCGGTACATTTGAATCAACTCGTGGTGATGTTGATGAACGCGTAATGGACTCAAACGATCTTGAAAAAGAACGTGGTATTACCATTCTGGCAAAAAATACTGCAATTAACTGGAATGATTATCGCATTAACATCGTAGATACCCCAGGACACGCCGACTTCGGGGGTGAAGTTGAACGTGTACTTTCTATGGTGGATTCTGTGCTTTTAGTGGTAGATGCTTTTGACGGCCCAATGCCACAAACGCGTTTCGTGACACAAAAAGCCTTTGCTCACGGTTTAAAACCAATCGTAGTTATCAACAAAGTTGACCGTCCAGGCGCACGTCCTGATTGGGTTGTGGATCAAGTATTCGATTTATTCGTTAACCTTGGTGCAACCGATGAGCAATTAGACTTCCCAATTATCTATGCTTCAGCATTAAATGGTGTCGCAGGGCTTGAACACGAAGATTTAGCGGAAGATATGACCCCGTTATTTGAAGCGATCGTTCAACACGTTGAACCGCCAAAAGTGGAACTTGATGCCCCATTCCAAATGCAAATCTCACAATTAGACTATAACAGCTATGTGGGTGTTATCGGTATCGGTCGTATCAAACGTGGTGCAATCAAACCAAACCAACCTGTAACGATTATTGATGGTGAAGGTAAAACTCGCCAAGGCCGTGTGGGTCAAGTATTAGGTCACCTTGGTTTACAACGTTATGAAGAAGATATCGCTTATGCGGGTGACATCATTGCGATTACCGGTTTAGGTGAATTAAATATTTCTGACACCCTTTGTGATATCAATGCGGTTGAAGCCTTACCTTCATTAACCGTTGATGAACCAACCGTAACCATGTTCTTCTGTGTAAATACTTCACCGTTTGCGGGTCAAGAAGGTAAATATGTGACTTCTCGTCAAATTCTTGAACGTTTAAACAAAGAATTAGTTCACAACGTGGCATTACGCGTAGAAGAAACACCAAACCCAGATGAATTCCGTGTTTCTGGTCGTGGCGAATTACACCTTTCTGTATTAATTGAAAATATGCGTCGTGAAGGTTATGAACTTGCGGTTTCTCGTCCTAAAGTAATCTACCGTGAAATCAACGGCAAAAAACAAGAGCCTTACGAGCAAGTTACCATCGACGTAGAAGAACAACACCAAGGCTCTGTCATGGAAGCATTAGGTATCCGTAAAGGTGAAGTTCGTGACATGATGCCAGATGGCAAAGGTCGTGTACGTTTAGAATACATCATCCCAAGCCGTGGCTTAATCGGTTTCCGTGGTGAATTCATGACGATGACATCCGGTACAGGTTTACTTTACTCCAGTTTCGATCACTACGATGACATCAAACCAGGTGAAATCGGCCAACGTAAAAACGGTGTACTAATTTCTAACGCGACAGGTAAAGCATTAGCTTATGCACTATTTGGTTTACAAGAACGTGGTAAATTAATGATCGAAGCCAACGTAGAAGTTTACGAAGGTCAAATCATCGGTATTCACAGTCGTACAAACGACTTAACTGTTAACTGTTTACAAGGTAAAAAACTTACCAATATGCGTGCATCAGGTAAAGATGATGCCATCGTCTTAACTACGCCGGTGAAATTTACACTTGAACAAGCTATCGAGTTTATCGATGACGACGAGTTAGTCGAAGTAACACCAGAATCGATCCGTATCCGTAAAAAACTCTTAACGGAAAACGATCGTAAACGTGCAAATCGTACAACAACCAGTACGAGCACACACTAATTAAAAACGTGCGGAAATTTGACCGCACTTTTAAACAAACAAAAGGCGAACATCATGTTCGCCTTTTTTATTTCATGATTAAAACTAGCCTAATCTGACTTTCTCGCCACCGAATTCATCGAGTAAATTTTCTGTCAGTTTGGATAAAATGCCTGTCATTAATACAAAATCAGCATCAAAACGTTGCGCATAATCTTCTTTTAAAATATCCGCATTTTTCTCACGCACGGCATCGGCAAATTTTAAACGTTTGAGCGTGCAATCTTCATTAAATACAAAAGTCAGTGTATCTTCCCACTCCAATGCGAGCTTACTCACCACTTTTTTGCCATCTTGTAAAAGCGCGAGAATCTCTTCATTTTCTAATGGCTGTTTTTTGCAGCGGATCACGCTGTCTTCTTGGCTTCCACGAAGTTCAGCCTCTTCTAACGCCATCAACCAATGCGGGATTTTTTCCTGCACAATCCAATCTGTTAAAATCGTAGAAGGCTCATTCGCAAAAGCTAACGGTACAACCGGTAACGAACCAAGTGATTTACGCAATAACGCCAACGCATCTTCTGCACGTTTACTGGATGCCGCATCAACATGAACAAGATTATTCTCTGTATCAATCCACACAGATGTTTGCTGGTTTTTAGTGAATGCACGTGGTAATAAATTCATCACCACATCATCTTTTAACGTTTGTTTTTCCGTTTTCTTCAATTTGCGGTTTTCTTTTTGCTCAAGGCTTTCAATGCGTTCATCTAATTCACGTTTTACCACGTTCGCCGGCAACATTTTTTCTTCTTTTTTAGCGACCAACAAAATGTGTTTACCCACGGAAAAATACAATAACTCGCTGTCTTTCAGCGGATTCGTCCAACCGAATTTACTTTGATCTTGTGAGCCACAAGGATGAAATTCACAATCTGACAACTGGCGTTGCAATTCATTAAGATCCCAATCTAGGTGCTTAGTCAGCCTATATGACATTAAATTTTTAAACCACATCGTAACACTTCCTTCATAATAGGGTAAAATACGCGACATTGTAGCCCATAAACTCACGGGAAAAAATGATGCAACAGAAATTAATTGCCTTCATCGGTGGTGGCAATATGGCACAAGCGATTGTGTTAGGCCTATTAAAACAAGGTTATCCAGCCAATAAAATTATTGTGAATGATCCTAATGAAGAAAAACAAGCCTTTTTTGCTCAATATGGCGTCGCGGTTTCTACGGATAACAATCAATCCATCAAACAATCTCAAGTAGTTTTATTTGCCGTTAAACCGCAAGTCCTTGCTGATGTTTGCAAGCCATTAAGTGCGGTTGATTTTTCTGATAAATTAATCATTTCTATTGCTGCGGGTATTTCGACTGCTCGATTGGCCGAACTCATTCCAACAGCAAAATCCATTGTTCGTGTGATGCCAAACACCCCTGCATTAGTGGGTGAAGGTATGGCTGGCTTATTTGCCGATAAAAACACACCTGAAATTGACCGCACTTTTGCGGAAGATTTACTTTCAGCTGTAGGGAAAACCACTTGGGCGACGAATGAAAATCACATGCATACAGTCACTGCTGCGTCTGGCAGTAGCCCAGCCTACTTCTTCCAATTTCTAGAAGCCATGCAACAAGGCCTAATGGAAATGGGCTTAGATGAAAATCAATCTCGTGCGTTGGTACAACAAGCCATGTTAGGCTCGGCGAAGCTGGTGATTGAAAATCCACAGACAGCGCTTTCGACTTTACGAGAAAATGTCACCTCAAAAGGCGGTACCACCGCAGCCGCGTTGAATGTGTTCAATCAACACCAATTTAACGACATCATTAAACGAGCAATGCAAGCCTGCGTGGCACGCTCACAAGAAATGGAAAAATTATTCTAATGCAAGTTCGTCCTTTTACTTGGCTCGCCTTGAGCTTTTTTGGCTACTACTGTGCCTACGGTGTGTTTCTTCCTCTTTTCCCGGCATGGTTGAAAACGCAATCTTATAGCGAAGAAAGCATCGGCTTATTGCTCGCCTGTGCCTACATTTTCCGTTTTAGTGGCGGTATTTTATTTTCTGGCTTAATCAAACGCGTTTCCCTCTTAGTAAATGGCTTACGTTATTTAGGTGTGGCCAGTGCCATTACGATGGCGTTAATTGGACTGATGTCGCACAATTTCTGGCTATTGTTTATTGGACTTGCGTTGTATTCCATGGTGAATGCGGCCGGTATGCCGATTGGTGATAGCCTTGCCAGTACATGGCAACAACAAATTCATTTAGATTATGGCAAAGCGCGCTTAATTGGTTCCTTTGCGTTTGTTGTTGGTGTGATGGTATTCGGGTATTTTGTTGGACTCGTGGGTGAGCAATATATTACTTGGATGATCACAGGCATACTCGTTTTTTACTGTATTGTGCAATTACTTCATCCGAACCCAATGCCGCAGGATGAACCTCAAAGTGCGGTTGAAAATTCCGTTGGATTTTTAGACTTACTGAAAAATAAAACGACCCTTCGTTTGTTTGTTGCGATTTCACTCATTCAAGGATCGCATGCAGCTTATTACTCATATAGCACTATTTTTTGGACAAATCATGGCCACTCCGTTTCCGATGCGGGTTTATTTTGGGGAATCAGTGTATTAGCTGAAATCGTGGTCTTTTTCTTCTCCACTCGATTATTCAAAAACTGGAGCATTACAGCCCTTTTCTATCTCACCGGTATTGCGGCTATCGTGCGTTGGCTCGCTTTCGGTTATGCCGATACCTTTGTTGAGATTGTCTTACTGCAATGTTTTCACAGTCTTACTTATGTCGTTGGCCATTACGCGACCGTGCGTTACATCACCACGCAACCACAAACCCATATTGCGAAATTACAAGGCTTATACAATGCCTTGGCGGGATGTGCAGCCATTGCGATTTTCACTGCACTTTCTGGCGTACTTTATCCAATTTCGCCAGTTTATGCCTTTAGTTTAATGGCTGCCTTTGCCTTCATTGGCTTATTTATCACTCCGCGTGGTGTGAAAGCCTTTTTGGTACATAGAGTGTAAACATGAATAATCTCACGCTAGTCGATTTATTCTTGAATGAATATTGGATCGAAAAAGGATTGTCTGAAAACACCGTGCAGTCTTATCGTCTCGATTTGACCGCACTTTGTGATTGGTTGGATAAACAAAATTTATCTCTCGAAACTCTCGAACCCTTAGATCTTCAACAATTTTTAGGCAGCCGTTTAGAGCAAGGTTACAAAGCCACGAGCACTGCACGAATGTTAAGTGCGATGCGGAAATTATTCCAATATTTATATCGTGAAAAGTATCGTACAGATGATCCGAGCGCCGTACTGAGCTCACCTAAATTGCCAAGCCGCTTACCTAAATATTTAACCGAGCAACAAGTCACGGATTTATTAAATACACCTGATGTCGAAATTCCGCTCGAGTTACGCGACAAAGCTATGTTGGAATTGTTGTATGCTACAGGATTACGTGTCACGGAATTGGTCACGCTCACTATTGAGAATATGAATTTACAACAAGGTGTCGTGCGTGTGATTGGTAAAGGTAATAAAGAGCGTATTGTACCAATGGGAGAAGAAGCCGCGTTTTGGGTGCGACAATTCGTACTTTACGGTCGCCCTATTTTGCTCAATGGACAAAGTTCAGATGTAGTTTTTCCCAGTCAACGAGCTCAGCAAATGACTCGACAAACCTTTTGGCATCGTATAAAGCATTATGCCGTGTTAGCAGGAATCGATACTGATGCGCTTTCTCCACACGTTCTCCGTCATGCCTTTGCAACACATTTGGTGAATCATGGTGCGGATCTCCGTGTTGTGCAAATGCTCCTCGGACACAGCGATCTCTCCACCACGCAAATTTATACTCACGTGGCTAAAGAACGCTTGAAACACCTTCACGAAAGATTTCATCCACGGGGATAAAATCAAAAAGTGCGGTCAAATTTATCGTTATTTTTGACCGCACTTTAGTATGAAAAGCTTATTTCAATGACAACAATCTCGCCACATTTTGAGCTGTTGAGATTAAATTCTGCTCGCCTTGCTTGAGAATTGTCGGTAAATCACTCAGACTTCGAATTATCGGGAACACCGCATCAATTCCATGTTCATACACCACTTCATAATCCTCACGCAAACAACCTACAATCGCGATAACAGGCTTATTAAATTGTTTTGCTGTGCGTGCCACACCGATTGGGGTCTTACCTAAGATACTTTGCGCATCCATACGGCCTTCACCAGTAATCACTAAATCAGCCTCTTTAACTTGCTCAGCGAGTTTCAAATTATCTAACACGATCTGCACACCGGCTTTGAGTTGCACATTAGGTAAGAGCAATAAACCACCGCCCATACCACCAGCCGCCCCCGCACCTGGTTGCTCTTGAATTTGTTTACCACAATCCCGCTCGGCAATTTCGGAGAAATGGGCTAACGCAGTATCGAGTTCCTTCACCATCTCAGGCGTCGCACCTTTTTGTGGGCCAAAAATTGCAGAAGCACCACGTTCACCACAAAGTGGATTATTCACATCACAAGCCACTTCAATTTGTACGTGTTGCAATCGAGGATCTAAATCAGATATTTGAATTTCAGCAAGATTGGATAACGCTGCTCCACCAAAGCCAATGGATTGACCGTCTTTATCCAATAAACGTAAGCCTAACGCTTGTAGCATACCTGCACCACCGTCATTTGTAGCACTCCCACCAATCCCTAAAATGATGTGTTGAACACCCAGGTCAAGGGCTTGCTTAATTAGCTCCCCCGTACCCAAACTGGTAGTTTGACAAGGATTGCGTTTATCCATCGGGACAAGATGTAATCCCGACGCTGCCGCCATTTCGATGATTGCTGTTTTACCATCACCCGATAAACCGAAAAAGCTTTTTACTTGGTTGCCTAACGGTGCAGTGACTTCTGCCTCAATTAAGCGCCCCCGAGTGGCATCTACCAAAGATTGTACGGTTCCCTCTCCCCCATCTGCCATTGGTAATTTCACATATTCAGCGTTTGGGAAAATACGTTTAAAAGCAGTTTCAATCGCATTAGCCACTTCAAGTGCGGTTAAACTTTCTTTAAATGAATCAGGCGCAATGACAATTTTCATATTTTCTCCTTAAACTAACTAAATACACCAAAAATTAAGGTGGACACAATGGTCATAATTAACCCCACTGCACTTTCATAAGGAATCAATTTTAAGCGTTCTTTCATGTCCATATTTACGCTACCACCAGTTGCATGGAAGAAAGAACCATGTGGCATATGATCGAAAACTGTCGCCCCCGCATGAATCATCGCAGCACCTGCCAGACTACTCACCCCCAACTCTAATAGCGTTGAACTGAACACATTCGAAGCAACAGCAGTACCTGCAGTTGTTGATGCCGTAGCAAGCGACATGAGTGCACCTGAAATTGGCGCAAGGATATAAGAAGGTAAACCCGAATGTTTTAAGCCTTCAATGAGCACATCTTTCATACCGGAATTGGCAATAATACCGGCTAAAGCTCCCGTACCAAGTAGCATAATCGCCACCGGAGCCATTTTCCCTAAACCGCTAATCGCATAGTTATTGGCTTGGCGAAGCTTGCCCATACATAATGCGCCAATCAAACCACCAAGTGGTAAAGCGATTAAAGGATCGACTTTAATATCGGCTAACGGACGAAGTGCCAGTAAGAAGATGGCAACCAAAGGCGCCACAAGTGCGGTCAAAAATGAGGGTAGATTCTGTGTTTCTACCGCGACAACCTCTTGGGATGAAACGCGCGAACCTTTATTTCTTAAACGTTTTGCTAAGAAATACGTCAATATTAAGCCAAAAATAGCGGGGATAATCCCTGCCATCATCACTGACGTTAAAGGAAGATGGAATGTATCTGCTGCAGCAATCGCATTAGGATTAGGTGACATTAAGTTTCCTGCTTTTCCCCCACCAATCATCGCTAAGAGAATAGCGGGTTTTGATAAGTCAGTACGACGAGCAAGTGCTAAGGCGATTGGAGAGACCGTAATCACAGCAACATCAATAAACACACCAACGGCAGTTAAAATTAATGTAGCCAACGCTAACGCTAATAATGCTCTTGTTTCGCCTAACTTGTTTGTAATGGTTTCAGCAATGGTATTAGCCGCACCTGATTCAATCAGTACTCCCGCCAATACCCCTGCTGCGAGAATTCGCATGACTGCGGTAGTGATACCTTGAGCGCCTCCGATCATGAGACTCACGGTTTGAGATAAATCAGCGCCGCCAACTAATCCCCCTACTAAAGCCCCGACTAACATACCATAGGCTGGTGAGACTTTTTTCAAAATAAGGAAAATAGCGACAATGAGTGCAATGAGTGCACCTAAGGCTGAGACTGTAGGCATAGCGTCCTCCTGTTGATATAAATATGCAAAAATCTTTCTTATTTATATCAGCAAAAGTAGAGGAATAAAATCTTGTCCGACTTCCACCAACAAAAACGGCTTATGTAAAACACATAAGCCGAAATTATTACTGAAAATTGACCGCACTTTAGAAAAATAAAATACTTCCCCAAACCACGACAACAATGCAAAGTGCAATGAATACCGCTGCTGAGCCTTGGTCTTTGGCTCTCCCTGAAAGCTCATGTCGTTCTGTGCCAATGCGATCCACCACGGCTTCAACGGCGCTATTTAAGAGTTCTACTGCCATCACAAGTAAAACCGATGAAATCATAAGTGCGATTTCAATTTTAGTGTCACCCAGCCAAAATGCGAGCGGAATCAGAATGCACGCAAGAAAACATTCGTGGCGAAATGCGGTTTCATTTTTGAATGCACTTTTTAAGCCTTGTAAAGAATATTTTGTAGAGTTAATTAAATGGGTTAATCCCGTGGTTTTATACATAAAAGTTCCTATGTTGTAATCTATAAACGTTTTGCTTCGATAACGTCGTCTAACTTCGCTAATCTGGCCAGTATTTTACTTAAACTTTCGACATTTTTCAGTTCAATTTCCAT
>CAJPKS010000019.1:0-14622 GCA_905371285.1 Haemophilus sp. HMSC068C11
TCGCGCGTTAATCATTGAGCCGAAAATGATCATTTGTGATGAACCCGTTTCTGCGTTAGATGTGTCGATTCAGGCTCAAGTGGTAAATTTATTGAAATCCCTGCAAAAAGAAATGGGGCTTTCCTTAATTTTCATCGCCCATGACTTAGCAGTGGTAAAACACATTTCTGACCGCGTGTTAGTCATGTATTTAGGTAATGCCATGGAATTAGGCAGCGATGAGGAAGTGTATAACAACACTAAACATCCTTATACCAAAGCCTTAATGTCTGCTGTTCCGATTCCCGATCCGAAATTGGAACGCAATAAGTCCATCGAATTACTTGAAGGTGAGCTACCTTCGCCAATTAATCCGCCGTCTGGTTGCGTGTTCCGTACTCGCTGCCTAAAAGCCGATGAAAATTGTGCGAAACAAAAACCACCTTTCACCAGCCAAAACAACAGCCATTTTGTGGCTTGCTTGAAGGTCTTATAAAACAAAAAGTGCGGTCAACATTCACCGCACTTTTTACTTTTACAATTCTAATTTTTCTTCAATCACTTTAGCCAAATCATCTAGCATTGCATAGCGTTTGCGATACATAGAACGTTTCTTACTCGGTACCTCATCAAGATTTCTATCGATCTCTAAAGGCAACTCCCAATAGTCTTTCAACTGTCCACCTGATTCAGCAAAAATCGCATCATAATCTACAACATAATGAGAGCTTTGAATAAAACGCGATTTATTTTGATATTTTTGAGGAATACCTAACAATTGATTAAAGCCTAATGCTTTCGTCAATGCTTTCATCGTTTCCACCATCAAATAAGCAGGGCGTAAACCATGACACGTTTTTGTAAGTTGCTTCACCATCTCTTTAGAACCTTCAAAATTGGGTCCCTGCACCACAGAAATAAGCAATGCCTCATCAAGTTTGGCAAAAGTAAGCAAATATACTAATTCATTACGTGGTTTATGCCATAACTCCAGTACCCAATAACCTTCCATCGGTTGGTGCGTGGTCATCGACAATGTCATTTCAAAATCAGGAATCACTTCACCAAAACTTAATGGCGTTTTATAAATAGATGCTGAAAGTGCGGTCAATTTTTCAGGTAAAAAAAGTAGATTGTCACAAATAGCTTCGAAACGCTGTTTGCTATTAAAACGTTTATCTAAAAAACGATAAACTAATGGGTAGCTATAATCTGCATGCTCATTTAATAATGTGACAAGAAAAGGATGCTGATTAACAAATTGCTCAAAGTGAACAATTGAGCCTTGATGTAAAAAAGATCGAAGACGATAACGTAGGCGCTTAAGCGCATAAGAACGCCCTGGCCTATCTGGATAAATGGCTTCCGCTTTTGGCCAGCGATATTGATTCTCTTGAGATTCCATGGTGATTAATATAATTAAAGAGGCTTTAAATCATGCAAAGCGCGCATTCTCTCATAATTTCAGCAATTTTTCTATTTGTGATATGCTAGGCGCAATTAATGAAAGGAACAATTATGTCTGAAATTAAACTGAATTATCATAAAACGCATTTTCTCACGAGTGCACCCAATATTCGCTCCATTCCAGAAGATACAGGAATTGAAATTGCTTTTGCTGGGCGTTCAAATGCAGGAAAATCGACCGCACTTAATGCATTAACCAATCAAAAAAGTTTAGCTCGAACCTCTAAAACTCCAGGTCGAACACAGCTCATCAATCTTTTTGAGGTGGAGCCGAATTGTAAACTAGTGGATTTACCTGGCTATGGCTATGCTGCCGTTCCTGAGAAAATGAAAATCGAGTGGCAAAAATCCCTCGGGGAATATTTGCAAAAACGGGAATGTTTAGGCGGGCTTGTTGTTTTAATGGATATTCGCCATCCTTTAAAAGATCTCGATCAACAAATGATCGAATGGGCCGTTTCTGCTGATTTACCAGTTATGTTACTTTTAACCAAGGCGGATAAACTCAGTCAAAGTGCGCGTAGCAAACAAGTCAAAATGGTACGTGAAGCGATTTTGCCCTTCCAAGGTGATATTCAAGTCGAGGCCTTTTCTGCACAAAATAAAATTGGTATTGATAAATTAGCGGGCAAATTAGATAGTTGGTTTGCGCCACTTTTCGTGTAGTTTTTTATCAAGAAAAAATGATTTCTGCGATCAAGATCGCAAAAAAAGCACAGAATGTATGCTTTCATTCTGTGCTTTTTTTATAGTGCGAAAATCTGATTATTTTCGACCGCACTTTAAGGAATCTGAATGTCTCTTGCTATTGTTTACAGCCGTGCATCAATGGGTGTACAAGCCCCTCTTGTCACCATTGAAGTACATTTAAGTAACGGGAAGCCTGGATTTACCTTAGTTGGTCTACCCGAAAAAACCGTAAAAGAAGCGCAAGATCGTGTCAGAAGTGCATTAATGAATGCGCAGTTCAAATATCCTGCCAAACGCATCACCGTAAATCTTGCACCGGCTGATTTACCCAAAGAAGGGGGACGATTTGATTTACCCATTGCAATCGGTATTTTAGCTGCATCGGATCAACTCGACGGTAGCCGTTTAAAACAATTTGAATTCGTTGGCGAGCTCGCCTTGACGGGGGAATTACGTGGCGTACACGGTGTCATTCCTGCCATTTTAGCGGCACAAAAAGTCAAACGCGCCCCTATTATCGCTTATCAAAATGCCAATGAGGCATCGCTTGTCTCAGAGCAAGAGACTTATTTCGCTAAAAATCTGCTAGAAGTCGTGCAATTCTTAAATAATCAAGAAAAATTACCTTTGGCTTCATTACTTGCACAAGAAAGTGCGGTCGGATTTTCAGCTAAAAATCACTTGGATTTGACCGATATTATTGGTCAGCAACATGCTAAACGAGCACTAACAATTGCGGCTGCAGGTCAGCACAACCTACTCTTTCTAGGACCACCTGGGACGGGTAAAACCATGTTGGCTAGTCGTCTCACTGCATTGCTTCCTGAAATGACCGATTTAGAAGCCATTGAAACCGCTTCGGTTACGAGCTTAGTACAAAATGAATTAAATTTTCATAACTGGAAACAACGTCCGTTTCGAGCACCACATCATAGTGCTTCTTTGCCTGCCTTAGTTGGCGGAGGAACCATTCCCAAACCAGGCGAAATATCGCTCGCACATAACGGCGTACTTTTCCTTGATGAGCTACCTGAGTTTGAGCGTAAAGTGCTTGATGCACTTCGCCAGCCATTAGAAAGTGGAGAAATTATTATTTCGCGTGCCAATGCGAAAATCCAGTTCCCCGCTCGCTTTCAACTCGTTGCCGCAATGAATCCAAGCCCAACGGGTCATTACACTGGAACACATAATCGCACCTCACCGCAGCAAGTGATGCGTTATTTAAACCGACTTTCAGGACCGTTTTTAGATCGTTTTGATTTATCCATTGAAGTGCCTCTTCTGCCGCAAGGTAGCTTACAGAATACAGGGGATAGAGGTGAGACAAGCCAACAAGTACGAAAAAAAGTGTTAAAAGTGAGAGAGATTCAACTTGCTCGAGCCGGTAAAATCAATGCGTATCTTTCAAGCAAAGAAATTGAACGGGACTGTAAATTACAAGATAAAGATGCATTATTCCTTGAGAATGCACTGAATAAGCTTGGACTTTCAGTAAGAGCCTATCATCGAATTTTAAAAGTCTCACGCACGATTGCTGATTTAACTGGCGAAAAAGAAATACAACAACCTCATTTAGCAGAAGCGCTAGGATATCGGGCCATGGATCGATTATTACAGAAATTATCTGCTGCTTAAAAAATAAAAGGGCGAATCATTCGCCCTTTTTTATCTCTATTCTTAATAATAAGAATGTTCACCACGTTGGTGTTCTGTTACGTCTCTTGCACCTTTTAATTCATTCGGGAAGAGCGAAACTAACTGTTTCTCCACCCCGTCTTTTAAGGTGACATCCACCATTGAACAACCGTTACAGCCACCACCGAATTGTAGAACAGCATAACCATCATCAGTAATTTCAATTAACGTGATTTTACCGCCGTGGCTAGCTAATTGAGGGTTAATTTGTGTCTGGATCACATACTCTACGCGCTCAATTAAAGGCGCATCATCTGCAACTTTACGCATTTTTGCGTTAGGCGCTTTTAAAGTCAGTTGAGCACCGAGCTCTTCGGTCACATAATCAATTTCCGCATCTTCTAAAAACGGTAAGCTAATTTCATCCACAAACGCAGAGAAAGTATCGTATTTCATTTCAGTATCTGTCGCTTCAACTGAATTTGGCGGACAATAAGACACGCCACATTCTGCTCCAGGCGTACCTGGATTAACCACAAAAATACGAATATTAGTACCTTCTTCTTGTGTATCTAAAAGTTTCCTAAAATGCGCTTGTGCCGCATCTGAAATAAAAATTTTTTCCATAAATAAAATCCTAATACTTGATACAATATATCAAGAATGATACTCCTATACGGCAATTTTTTCTACATTTATTCCTATTTTTATAGATATAGGTAAATCCTATCCTTAACAGACTTTAGGCTCGAGCTAAGCCCCATACTTGAATTTCTTTTACACCTAATTTTCGAAGCTGTTTAGCTATTTCTGCTAATGTTGAACCGGTTGTAATCACATCATCCACCAACGCAACACGTTCATAAGGAAAAGGCTTTTGGGTATTCACTGTAAAAGCATTTTTAAGGTTTTGTCGTCGATCTTTCGCCGTTAAACCTCGCTGAGTATGGGTATGTTTAATCCGTTTCACTACATGATGACAGTTAGGCGCATCACACCATCGACTTAACCAGTTCGCTAATAAATCAGCTTGGTTGTAGCCCCGTTGCCATTGTCGAAAATGATATAACGGTACGGGAATAATCGCCTGTGGCAGAGATAGCCCATGTGTTCGTCTCGCCTCTCGCACCGCAAGATAAAGCAAACGCGATAAACTCCGATCTAACCAAAACTGTTTTTGGAATTTAAAACGATGAATAAGTGAAGAAAGCGGTTCAAGGTAATGCCCAATGATCACAATGCGATCCCAAGCGGGTTCATTTTTCAAACAATGACCACAGCTCATTGCATAATGCTGCAAGGGTGAACCACATCGCCCACAATAAGGGAAAGTTTTAATTTGCTTCTGACATCGACTGCACAATCCATTTCGTCCAAGATGAATAGAGCGCTTGCAATGCACACAGCTAAACTGAAAAAAATGGGAAAACATAAAAGAAATTAACCGCACTTTATTTTTTCACTTTTTCCACTTGCTTAAAATGCTTTTCTTTTTTGGCCATTTCCATTCTTTCACCTTGTTTTAAAATATGAGGGGTCACAAAAATCACGAGTTCTCGTTTTTGATGACGTTCACTTTCCTTACTAAATAAGCGCTTAATACCTGGAATATCGCCCAATAATGGTACTTTATCGACACCTTTCGTGATCGTATCGTGAAATACGCCGCCCAATACAATCGTTTCCCCATCTTTGGCAAAAACTTGCGTATTAATTTCTTGTTTATCAATGGACACCACTTCATTTTGCCCGTAAGCCACGCGATTTCCCGGGGAATTTTGACTCACTAATAAATCTAATAAAATATTATTATCCTTCGAAATATGCGGTGTGACTTCCAATCCTAAGACTGCCTCGCGAAACTCCACTGACTGTGTATCATTTTTCCCATTTGTCACCACATAAGGAATTTCTGTCCCTTGTTTGATGCTTGCACTTTTCTTGTTAGTCGTAAGTAAGCGAGGACTCGCAATAATTTCTACGTTATTTTCACGTTCAAGTGCAGTCAATTCTAAGTCTAATAATCGGCCATTAATTTTGGCTACTTGAAGTGCTAATGAGCCAGCTGGCGTGACCGTTGTCGCAAAATTTACATTTAAATTATTACTGATATTGCTAAACCCATTCGCATCTAAACTGCCACTCACTCGATGGGCTGCCTCAGTAGGATTAAAAATGCCCCAACGCACACCTAATTCTTTTAGGCTTTCATCGGTAATCGTCACAATACGTGCCTCAATCACGATTTGCTCAATGGGTTTATCCAACTCTGCGATTAACTTTTTGATATTTTTGACAGAACGTGCATCATCCTGAATCAGTAATACATTGCTTCGGTCATCAAATGTAATCGTGCCGCTAGGTGAAAGCAAAGAACCACTACCAGTTGTTAAAGATTTCATCACATCAGAGGCCTTGGCAAAATGCAGTTTAACCGTTGTACTCACAAGTGGTGTTTCACTAGGCAAACTTTCTCCGCTAATCGCCATCGGTTCTGTCATTTTCTCTGCATATTGTTCATGTTGAGAAGGTTTACCCAAATAATAAATACCATTTTCTTGATAAAAAGAGAGACCTTTGATTTTTGCGACAGAACGCAATAATCGATCAAAATCTACGTTATCTAATTGTAATGAAAGTGTTCCTTCTAGCTCATCATCAATCATTAAATTAGCGTTTTGCTCAATAGCCAGTTGTTGGAGTGTCGCCACCATTGGCGCCTGTTTTAAGCGAAGTGAAAATACGCGATTTTCAGCCGCAGAGTAAGTTGTCCATAGGATCAAAAAACACATTAAAAACTGACTGCACTTTGTTTTTATTTTCTGCTTTATCATTTTAAAATCTCATGATGATTGATGTCGTTTGTTCACATTGTCCTGCTTTATAACCTTGAAGCGTCACGCTGTTTTTACTCACTTTTTCGATTAAATAGCCTTCCTTTCCAATCCTCTGCCCGACTTGAACAGACAGAATATGCCCATCATCATTAAATAACACTTCTGCCTGTTTACCGTATTGCACGACTCCCACAATATGTAGCTGAGCCAATGGGCGTTCCTCCGCCAGTCTCGGCTCCGAATATACGCAAGTCGACACCGGCGGTAGGGTGAGCCCCTCTTTTGGATATTCGGTTTGTTCTCTTTGTTTACGTTCAAAAGGATCTTGCGAAAATGCTGATACAGAAAAAAATGCTATCAAGATTAAGAAAAGTTTTTTCATCGCTTATCCTTATTCAGTTGGAAAATTAACTCACATGTAATAGAAGCATTTTCCTCTTCATCTAATTTTTCAATATTTAATTGCGTTAAAGAAAGTTTAGGAATATCGTTTAAAAGTGCGGTCAAAAATTTCTGTAAATCGACAAAATAGCCTTGTAATGACAAATGCAACAACGTATGTTGAGAAAAATCCCAACGCAAATCCAACGAACGAAGTCGCCCATTTAACAACGCCTGAACATGCTGATTGATCGGCAACACAGAATTAGCCAACTCTGGAGAAAGTTGTCGGCTATCTGACTTTTGCCTTAAGGTTTGTAAAATCTTTTCCTGTTTATCCCACTCTTGCTGCTGCAAACTCAATTCTGCGTCAAGTCGATGCCGTTCATTGGTATTTTCAACGTAACGAAAAACAGGTAAAAAAATGACTGCACTTAATGCACTCACCCAAAAGATAGCATGCACCATTTGAGATAATCGAAGCCATTTACCTAACCAACCTGGTGCAGTTTTTTGAACAATCTCATCGATAAGATTCTTCATTGCTCAGACTCCAATAACTGAATATCAAATTGAAAGAATAACTGTTGTTGCACTGGTTGAAACTTGGTCAAATTAACCTCTGTAAAATGATGTTTAAGAAATTGATGTATTGCTTCAAACTCTTGTTGGCTTTCTGTCATGCCTGAAAGGACAACTTGCTTAGCATTGAGTGTAAATACATCTAACTCACCTTGTTGTAATGGCAGCTCACTTAATAAGTTAAGCATCTGATACACATATTCTGTATCCATTTCTGTCAGTTCATTTATTTCTTTCAGACTACTTTGTAGTTGCTGAACTTGAATACGCTTCTGATGAGCTTGATAAGTTATTTGTGTCAGTTTTTCTTTTGTCTGATTTAGGGCTTGCGCTTGTTGTTCATTAAGCTGACTCAAACCAACGACAATCAAGACTGAGCAAACTAGCCAAATTAAACCTTGCCACATAAAACGACGAAAGGCCTTTTGATGTTGTTCTAAGCGCCAAGGCAATAGATTAAGGCTTAACATCACCACTCTCCCGATTACTTGGAGTCAAAAGTGCGGTCGTTTTTGAGGATAAATCCACGAGCTTTAAATCGGTTTGCCAGAGTGCATTGCCTAAAGCGATGAAAGGTAAATCTGTTTCGATTCGTGGCCAATCCTGAGGCAGTAATTCGATTGTGCGTGAATTTAATATATC
Organism: Haemophilus sp. HMSC068C11; assembly: GCA_905371285.1. Lineage (GTDB taxonomy): Bacteria > Pseudomonadota > Gammaproteobacteria > Enterobacterales > Pasteurellaceae > Haemophilus_D. Next base: position 8,214 of record CAJPKS010000019.1, read on the forward strand.
GGGCGTTTGATACACATAAATCTGTTCTATTGTTTCAGGAAAACGCTGGATAAATTGTTGATAAAGCTCAGATAAATCACTTTGAGATTGTAAGACTTGTCGTTGTTGTAAGCGTTCACAAACGGCGAGACAACCTTGTTGATCTTGATATAAAAACAAGGCGTTCGTCGGCTCTTGCCCTAAAATGGCATAAAATGCACGCAAAATGCTGTGATTCAGTAAATCAAGTGCGGTCAATTTTAGCGGCAAATATTTTGCTAATTCTGCATTGGCACTTTCTTTTCGAATAGCCGTGATATCCAAACGAAAACCTTGTTTTAATGGCGTGGTCAGATAATCAAACCATAATTCATCCAACGGAATCGGTAATTCTTTTTGCAAAATGAAACGACATTGTTGTTCACACTCCTGAGCATTGAGTATTTGCGGTAAAATAAGCGTTTTAGACCAAGTCAAATGGGGTGAAATGGCGCCAATAAAACAACATTGGTTCGTTTTTTGCGGTAAATGAGGTAATAATTGGGAAAAAATGTCCTTTTGTTGTCCATTCAAGCAAATAGATTGAACTTTGTGGAATTCATCTAGCCAAACAAAATAGAGGTTATCTTGTTGTTTACTCACACCAATTTGTTGTTTTCGCTGCTTTCTATGAGCAATTCCCATATTCTTTCCTATTCTTTAAGGGATTAATCTTTTATACTTAGCAGCCAAAATCATAATTTTGATTTTTTGAATATTCATTAAACCAGAGAGAATTTTACGATGCGGATCGCAAAATTAATATTAAGTACCCTATTTACGATATGTATACTGGGGTTAGTCGCCGGTGGTGTACTGTATTTTCACTTAAAGTCCTCCTTACCATCGGTTGAGAGCCTAAAAACTGTTGAATTGCAACAACCGATGCAAATTTATACGGCTGATGGCAAATTAATCGGTGAAGTCGGTGAACAACGCCGTATTCCTGTGAAATTAGAAAATGTGCCTCAGCGTCTGCAAGATGCTTTCTTAGCGACAGAAGATAGCCGTTTTTATGAACATCACGGCTTAGATCCTGTCGGTATTGCTCGTGCGATTTTTGTTGCGGTCAACAATGGTGGTGCATCTCAAGGGGCTAGTACCATTACGCAACAGCTTGCGCGTAACTTCTTCTTAACGCCAGAAAAAACCATTATTCGTAAAGCTCGCGAAGCAGTATTGGCCATTGAAATTGAAAATGCCTTAAGCAAACAAGAAATTTTAGAACTCTACTTAAATAAAATTTTCTTAGGGTATCGTTCTTATGGCGTTGCAGCTGCCGCGCAAACCTACTTTGGTAAAAACTTAGATGAATTAACACTTTCTGAAATGGCCGTCATTGCAGGCTTACCAAAAGCGCCTTCTACCATGAATCCACTCTATTCGCCAAAACGTGCGGAAGAACGTCGAAATGTGGTTTTAAGTCGAATGCTTGATGAGAATAAAATCACCAAAGCAGAATATGATGCAGCGATTAAAGAGCCAATCGTCGCAAGCTATCACGGTGCTAAATTTGAGTTCCGTGCAGACTATGTAACTGAAATGGTTCGTCAAGAAATGGTGAAGCGTTTTGGTGAAGAAGATGCTTACACCAAAGGTTATAAAGTCTTCACGACTGTACTTTCAAAAGATCAAGCGGAAGCACAAAAAGCCGTCCGTAATAACCTGATCGATTATGATATGCGTCATGGCTGGCGTGGCGGTGCACCACTTTGGAAAAAAGGTGAAGCCCCATGGGATAATGAACGCATTGTCGCTTTCTTGAAAAAATTACCTGATTCAGAACCGTTTATTCCTGCAGCAGTAACCGCATTAGGTAAGAATGGTGCAGAATTACTTTTAGCCAATAATGAAACAATGACGCTTTCTTCTAATGCAATGCGTTGGGCGGGAAGATCACCGGTTAAAGTGGGCGAACAAATTTGGATTCGTAAACGTGATAACGGTGAATGGATTTTAGGCCAAATCCCTGCAGCTAACTCCGCATTAGTTTCATTAAACTCAGATAATGGTGCCATTGAAGCGATGGTGGGTGGTTTTAGTTACGAACAAAGTAAATTTAACCGTGCAACTCAATCTTTAGTGCAAGTTGGTTCTTCGATTAAACCATTTATCTATGCGGCTGCATTAGAAAAAGGTTTAACCCTTTCAAGCGTATTGCAAGATAGTCCTATCTCTATTCAAAAACCAGGACAACCTTTGTGGCAACCGAAAAACTCACCTGATCGTTATGACGGTCCAATGCGTTTACGTGTAGGTTTAGGTCAATCTAAAAACATGATTGCCATCCGTGCACTACAAACTGCAGGTGTTGGCTTTACCGCGGACTTCTTGCAACGTTTTGGATTCAAACGCGACCAATATTTTGCCAGTGAAGCGCTTGCATTAGGTGCGGCATCCTTCACGCCATTGGAAATGGCGCGTGCTTACGCGGTATTTGATAACGGTGGTTTCTTAATTGATCCTTATCTTATCGAAAAAATTCAAGATAATACCGGTAAAGATTTATTTATTGCAAACCCGAAAATTGCTTGTATCACCTGTAACGACATTCCTGTAATTTATGGTGAAACTAAAGATAAAATTGATGGCTTTAAAGATGTCGCAGAAGTGGCTAATCCAGATAAGCTAAAATCAGCCAAAGGTAATAGCAATACCGATACAGATGAGGGTGAGGGAGATCAGCAACCAGACAATGTACCAGACTTGCCAGAACTTCAAACATCAGCATTAAATGATGGTTCTGTGGATTTAATGGCGGATGCGAAAGACGGTGCAGCGAAACAAGAATACGCACCTCGTGTGATTAGTGGTGAATTAGCCTTCTTAATCCGTAGCGCATTAAATACGGCGATTTATGGTGAGCAAGGACTTAGTTGGAAAGGTACCAGCTGGCGTATTGCTCAAAGTATTAAACGTAGTGACATCGGTGGTAAAACCGGTACCACCAATAGTGCGAAAGTGGCTTGGTATGCAGGTTTTGGTGCAAACTTAGTCACCACAACCTATGTCGGTTTCGATGATAACAAACGCGTATTAGGTAAAGGTGAAGCAGGTGCGAAAACCGCAATGCCGGCGTGGGTCGCTTATATGAAAGCGGCACTTTCTGATATACCAGAACGTCAACTTGAACTTCCACCAAACATCATGGAAAAAACCATTGATAGTAACTCGGGTTTACTTTCTGAGGGTGGTGGTCGTAAAGAATACTTTATCGTTGGTACCGAGCCTAAACGCACTTATGTTGCAGAAATGCAAGAGCGCGGTTATTATGTCCCACCAGAGTTGCAACAACGCTTAAATGGTGGAACCGGCAAAACCAAAGACGCGATTCCAGCAACGCAACCAGAAGAATTATTCTAACGATTTAAATACTAAAAGTGCGGTTAATTTTGACCGCACTTTTTTACGTCAAAAGGACAAACCATGTTAAGTTATCGTCACAGTTTCCATGCCGGCAACCATGCCGATGTGCTAAAACACATCGTGTTGATGCTGATTTTGGAAAATCTCTCGCTGAAAGAAAAAGGTTTCTACTATCTCGACACCCATTCAGGTGTCGGTCGTTATCGCTTAAGTTCTAACGAATCAGAAAAAACCGGCGAATATAAAGAGGGAATTGGGAGACTTTGGGAAAGAACAGATTTACCCGAAGAAGTTGCTCGCTACGTGGATCTCATTAAAAAGCTCAATTATGGCGGTAAAGAATTACGCTATTATGCTGGATCTCCAATGATTGCCGCGCAATTATTGCGTTCTCAAGATCGTGCATTACTGACAGAATTACACCCGAGCGATTTTCCATTGTTACGGAATAATTTTAAAGAATTCAAGAATATCACCACAAAATCAGAAAATGGTTTCCAACAACTCAAAGCGACACTTCCACCCAAAGAACGCCGTGGTTTAGTGCTTATTGATCCGCCTTATGAATTAAAAGAAGATTATGATCTCGTCGTGAAAGCGATCGAAGAGGGTTATAAACGCTTTGCAACAGGCACTTATGCGATTTGGTATCCCGTGGTACTACGCCAACAAACAAAACGCATTTTTAAAGGATTAGAAGCAACAGGAATTCGTAAAATTTTGAAAATTGAATTGGCTGTTCGCCCTGATAGCGATCAACGTGGTATGACCGCGAGTGGTATGGTCGTGATTAATCCACCTTGGCAATTAGAACAACAAATGAAATCTATTTTGCCTTATTTGACCCAAACTCTCGTCCCTGAAGGTACGGGAAGTTGGACAGTGGAATGGATTGTACCGGAATAATCCATTCCAAAATCTCAGTTAAAATGACCGCACTTTTAAATTTTAATTTTATTGGAATACAACACTAAACAAAGTGCAATAACCATAATTAAAATCGCGCCTGCGAATAAGATAGTATCAACTGAACTCTCATGATTCACAATAATCAGACGCAACATAGCGGTAATCCCCGCGTAAATAAAATAACGCAGAGGAAAGTGATAGCCGCTTTTAAAATATTGCACGATTAGGCCAATAAAACCGAAATATAAGAAAAACATCACGGCTTGTTCAGCAACATCATAAGGCACTACGCTTGATGTATTGAACACCATAATTGCTAAGGTATAGGTGATTTTAGCTAAAGCAATAATCAACACTAAAGCCAAAGCAATAAGTGAAAAACTTAATATCACTTTTAATACACTAGTCACTACTCGAGGCAGCTTTTCTAGTTCTTGAGATTCTTCCATAAAGTTCCTTTTTTGTTTTTTTGAATAACGAAAGGTGCGTATTTTAAAGGAATGTGATTTGGTGGTAAATAACCAAATTTAATCAAATAAAAAAGGCAGATATTTCTGCCTTTTCTTTTTTATATGAATGAACAATTACTCATCTAAGAAACTTCTTAAGGTTTCAGAACGACTTGGATGACGTAATTTACGCAATGCTTTCGCTTCAATCTGACGAATACGCTCACGGGTTACATCAAATTGTTTACCCACTTCTTCAAGTGTATGGTCAGTATTCATATCAATACCAAAACGCATACGTAATACTTTTGCTTCACGAGGTGTTAAACCTTCTAATACTTCATGAGTCGCCACTTTCAAGCTTTGTGCGGTTGCAGAATCTAATGGTAACTCAAGGGTTGAGTCCTCGATGAAGTCACCTAAATGTGAATCATCATCATCACCGATTGGCGTTTCCATAGAAATTGGTTCTTTCGCAATTTTAAGTACTTTACGAATTTTATCTTCTGGCATCCCCATGCGCTCAGCAAGCTCTTCTGGTGTTGCTTCACGGCCCATTTCTTGTAGCATTTGACGAGAAATACGATTTAATTTGTTAATCGTTTCAATCATATGAACAGGAATACGGATTGTACGCGCTTGGTCTGCTATTGAACGAGTAATGGCCTGACGAATCCACCAGGTTGCATAGGTAGAAAATTTATAACCACGACGGTATTCAAATTTATCTACCGCTTTCATCAAACCAATATTCCCTTCTTGAATTAAATCCAAGAATTGTAAACCACGGTTGGTATATTTTTTCGCAATAGAAATGACCAAACGTAAGTTGGCTTCAACCATTTCTTTTTTCGCACGGCGAGCTTTTTGTTCACCACGAGATACCGCATCGCAAATCTCACGCATCTGTTGGATGGTAAGATTAGTATTCTGTTCAATATTCGCTAAGTTATCTAAAGATAAACGGATACGCTCTTCATATTTTGGTAAGCGTTTCGCCCAAGCTTTCGTGGATTTTAACGCTTTTGCTACCCATGCATCACTGCTACCATTAGCAACAATAAGCGCCTCAAATTCATCTTTTGGCATACCTGCAATATCAACTAATACTTTTTGTAATTGACGCTCTTCTGCACGTACACGTTTCATCATATTCTTCATTGATAAAACAAGTACATCAAATTGTTTTGGCACTAAACGGAATTGTTTAAAAATATCGGCGAGTTGAGCAATTTGATCTTTTGCACGTTTACCACTACGACCGTGTTTTGCAATAGTCGCTAATGTTTTAGTATGCTGCTCTCTTAATGCGGCAAATCTTTCACGCGCCACTTCAGGATCGATGCTGTTATCTGAATCGCTGTCATCAGAACTTGAGCTACTATCGCTTTCATCTTCCTCATCGCTCTCATCATCAACGTCTGCCGCAGATTCGGCACTTTCATCTTCATCAGCAAAATTTTCATCAATGGTTGCGGTTTCCTCTTCTGGAACATTTGGATCCACAAAGCCTGTGATTAAATCAGCTAAACGATAATTGCCAGCTTCTACTTGGTCATAATTATCTAATAATTCAGTTAACGCTTCTGGGTACGCTGCAATCGCGGTTTGGACTTCATCAATCCCTTCTTCAATACGTTTTGCAATGCTGATTTCATCTTCACGGG
>CAJPKS010000020.1:0-14556 GCA_905371285.1 Haemophilus sp. HMSC068C11
GGGTAATAACAATGTTGATGAATACTCTTGATCGTTATATCGGTAAAAGCATCTTGGGGGCAATTTTTGCCACGCTATTTACGTTGGTTGGCCTTTCAGCAATTATCAAATTTGTAGAGCAATTCCGTAGCGTAGGGAAAGGTTCTTATGATATTTGGCAAGCGGTGGCTTATACAGGCTTAACGATGCCAAAAGATGTAGAAACCTTTTTCCCGATGGCTGCTTTGTTAGGTGCCTTAATTGCTTTAGGTAATTTAGCCAGCCGTAGTGAATTAGTGGTCATGCAATCTGCGGGTTTTTCTCGTTTTAAAATTGGCTTAGCCGTCATGAAAACGGCACTTCCACTGGTGCTTTTTACCATGATTATTGGTGAGTGGGGGATTCCACAAACTGAACAGTTTGCCCGAGATATGCGTACTCGTGCACTTTCCGGTGGTTCAATGCTTTCGGTAAAAAATGGTGTATGGGCAAAAGACGGTAATAATTTCGTGTATGTTCGTCGTATTACCGATGATGCACAATTAGAAGATATTTATATTTATACCTTCGATGAACAGCGTAATCTCACTCATTTGAAGCATGCAAATCAAGCACAATATTCTGCTGAAAATAATCAATGGCAGTTACGTCAAGTGAATAATTCAGCGGTATCAAAAGAGCAAATTACCACAACAAACCGCTTAACCGAAGATTGGGCAACAAGCTTAACGCCAGATAAATTAGGCGCAGTTTCATTACGTCCAACGTCATTATCCATTTCTGGTTTGTACGAATATATTGCGTTCTTAAAACAAACAGGACAGGATTCTCGCCGTTTTGAATTAACCTATTGGCGTAAGATTTTTCAGCCCCTTTCTGTAGGTGTGATGATGATGCTTGCGTTATCTTTCATCTTTGGTTCATTACGTAGTGTCACTGCAGGAGCGAGAATCGTAACGGGGATTTGTTTTGGTTTCTTGTTCTATGTCGTCAATGAAATTTTTGGACAAATGAGTGTGGTATTTAATGCGCCAGCTTTTTTAGGTGCACTAATGCCAAGCCTCTTGTTTATGGCGATTATTTGGTGGCTACTTGCAAGAAAACGAGATTAATACAAAAAATGAAAAAGGCGAACATATAAAGTTCGCTTTTTTGTTCGCTAAAAAAGTGCGGTTAAAATTGACCGCACTTTAGGAATTTAATCTTCTTTAAATTCTCTCATCATTTCTTCGGCTTTTTTCACCATTTCTGCGGAACCGATGAAAAGTGGTACACGTTGGTGAAGTTCAGTTGGTTGAATATCTAAAATTCGATTGTAACCATCAGAGGCAATACCCCCCGCTTGTTCTGCTAAGAATGCCATTGGATTGCCTTCATAAAGCAAACGAAGCTTACCATTTGGATAGTTAGTTGCACTTGGGTAAATATAGATACCACCTTTTAATAAGTTACGATGGAAGTCAGCTACTAATGAACCAATATAACGTGATGCATAAGGGCGGTTAGTTGCTTTATCTTCTTCTTGGCAGTATTTAATGTATTTTTTTACCCCTTGTGGGAATTTGAGATATTGTCCTTCATTGATGGAATAGATTTTGCCCTCTTTTGGCATCTTCATATTTTCATGAGAAAGACAGAATGTACCGATAGATGGATCATAAGTGAAACCATTTACACCATGACCAGTGGTATAAACCAACATGGTAGACGAACCATATACGATATAACCCGCAGCCACTTGTTTATTACCTGGTTGCATAAAGTCTTCTAAGGTAACAGGTGAGCCAATAGGGGATACACGACGGTAAATAGAGAAAATCGTACCAACAGAAACGTTCACATCGATATTGGATGAACCATCAAGTGGGTCGGTCAAAATAATATATTTTGCATTACGAGCGCGTTCAGTATCAAAAGCGATAAAACTTTCTTCTTCTTCTGAAGCAAAACCTGCCACTTCTTCACGTGACATAAGGGCTGCATTCATGGTGTTATGGGCGAACAAGTCCAATTTCATTTGGCTTTCACCCTGCACGTTTTCGACACCAGACTGACCAAGAATATTGGTTAAACCTGCTTTGTTGATATCACGATGAATGATTTTTGCTAATAAACGAATAGAAGACAAAATACCACTAAGTTCCCCTTTTGCATTTGGGTACTCTGCTTGGCGTTCAACAATAAATTCACTCAATGTTTTCATTTTTATTCCTTTTTTATCATTGTTAAGTAACAGACATCTCGATTATACGCTATTTCGTTATTTTGATTGAGATCAAAATATAAATAATGAGATCTTTATCACACTTTATTTTCAATACAAAACCTTGACAAAACCTATAAATATCCTTTAAAAGAGAGGTGTAACAAAAAAATAACAAATAACACAACATCAGAATAAAGGGTACCTTATGAATATAACCCCGATCAGCGAGTCGGCGGTGGTTTGCTCTTTACCGCCACCAGCTTCACTTCAACAACAACGCCAACTCTGGGCGTTTGCCAACCAACTACAGTCTGAGAAAGATATTGTAGAAGTTGTCGTGGGAATGAATAATCTCACGGTCTTCACTGATTTTTACGTAGATTTTGAGCCGCTTGTTCAGCGCTTGGAACAACGTTGGGGAGAATTGAAAGTATCCACTTTTCAAGGTCGTCATATCGAAATTCCGGTAATTTATGGCGGCGAATTAGGTCAAGATTTATCTGAAGTGGCCAAATTACATGACACCACACCAGAACGAATTGTTCAAATGCATAGTGAACCGATTTATACGGTATATATGATTGGTTTCCAACCTGGTTTTCCCTATTTAGGTGGTTTACCTGAAAGCCTGCACACGCCACGTCGTGCTGTCCCAAGAACACTTGTTCCTGCCGGTTCTGTTGGTATTGGTGGGGCTCAAACGGGCATTTATCCCTTTTCCTCTCCTGGCGGATGGCAATTAATCGGTCATACTAAGCATGCGCTCTTTGACAAAAATCAAGCACAACCTACTTTATTACAAGCAGGCGATACAGTGAAATTTGTGGTGGAGGGGATTGAATTATGATTCATGTTATTGATGTGCAATCCCGTGCCACAATTCAGGATTTGGGCCGTTTTGGTTTACGTCGATTTGGAATCAGTCATTGTGGGGCAATGGACAAATTAGCATTACGAGCAGGCAATATTCTACTGGGAAATGCAGAGGGAGCCCCAGCAATCGAAGTGCCTTTAGGTGGTCTTACATTACAATTTCAGCAAGATATGAATTTTTGTGTGACGGGGGCATTTTATGAAATGACCTTAGATGACAAACCGATTTTTGCCTATTGGCGTTATCAGGCAAGAGCGGGGCAAGTGCTGAAAATGGTACGTGCAAAAATTGGTATGTATGGCTATTTATGTGTTCAGGGTGGCTTCGTCTTATCCCAAGAGCTTAACTCTTGTAGTACGGATCTTCGCGCTCAAATAGGCGGTGTAGAAGGGCGTTGTTTACAAGTGGGCGATCAACTGCAAACGGTAAATGATCCTATTTTGCGTAGTGAAATTGGGATTGCACCTATTCCACTTAAACATACTATTCATGCGTTACCGTCCTCTGAATATCAGGCATTTAAACGAAAATCCCAATATTATTGGTGGCGAAGTAAATGGACGTTGCAAAGCAACAGTGATCGCATGGGTTATCGTTTTCAAGGGCAAAAATTAGAATTAAAGCAACCGCTGGAAATGCTCTCTCATGCTATTCAATTTGGTAGCGTACAAGTGCCACCAAGTGGTCAACCAATTATTTTAATGGCTGATGCACAAACTACGGGCGGTTATCCCAAAATTGCCAATGTGATCGATGCGGATCTTGGTGCGTTGGCACAGGTACGTTTAGGCTCAACCATTCAATTCGAGGCAGTTAGTTTCGAACAAGCCGCAAAATTGCGTCGTAAAAATGAGATATACCTCGATCAAATTAGGAGAATTGTCGATGAAAAAAATTGATTTAAATGCCGATATTGCTGAAGGTTTTCCTTTTGATGAGTCCTTATTAAAATTGCTTTCTTCTGCCAATATTGCTTGCGGTTTACATGCCGGTGGAGCAAAAGAAATGCAAAGTGCGGTCAGATTTGCGAAAGAAAACCAGGTGCGTATAGGGGCTCATCCAGGCTTCCCTGATCGAGAAAATTTTGGGCGAACTCAGATGGATTTACCTGAACAGGAATTAATTGCGCATTTGCGCTATCAGCTTGGTGCCTTAAAAGCAATTTGTGATGGGGAAGGCACGGAAATTAGTTATGTTAAACCTCACGGTGCTTTATACAATCAAGCTGCTAAAGATGAAAAGTTAGCCCGTTTAGTTGCACAAACTATTTATCAATTTGATCCGAGTTTAAAATTAATGGGATTAGCAGGCAGCTTAATGTTACGCGTAGCTGAGGAAGAAGGTTTACAAACAATTTCTGAAGTTTTTGCGGATCGCCACTATATGCCTGATGGGAGTTTGGTACCTCGTTCGCAACCGAATGCAATGGTGGAGTCTGATGAGGAAGCCATTCAACAAGTGTTACAAATGGTAACAGAAGGTCAAGTCAAAGCCATTGATGGAAGCCTTGTGCCAGTAAAAGCAGAAAGTATCTGTTTACATGGCGATAATCAACATTCTCTACAATTTGCAGCACGCATTGTGGAAGAATTAGAAAAAAATCATATAACAATAACGGCATAAGCCGAATAAACATAACACACAACATCAACTTAACAAGGGAGGTGCTTTATGGCATCAATCAATCACCGCCGAAATGCAGTGCTGGGTGCGGCATTTTTAATGGCGACTTCAGCAATTGGTCCTGGCTTTTTAACTCAAACTGCAACCTTTACAAACACCTTATTAGCCAGTTTTGGCTTTGTGATTTTATTATCGATTTTGTTAGATATTGGTGCTCAGCTTAATATTTGGCGAATTGTGGTGGTATCAGGAAAGCGAGCACAGGATATTTCTAATGCTGTTTTTCCAGGTGCGGGCTATTATCTTGCGTCACTTATCGTGATGGGAGGGGTGGCTTTTAATATTGGTAATGTAGGGGGGGCAGGCCTAGGGCTTAATTCAATCTTTGGTATCGCCCCAGAAACAGGAGCTGTTATCAGTGGCATCATTGCAATTTTAATTTTTTTACGTAAAGAAGCAGGATTGTTAATGGATCGCTTTGCCCAATTAATGGGTTTTATTATGATTGCACTGACTTTGTATGTTATGTTTAAAACAGAACCGCCAGTGGTAGAAGCAGCATACCGTACCTTTATTCCAGAGCAAGTTGATCCTATCGCAATTGTGACATTAGTTGGAGGAACCGTAGGAGGGTATATTACCTTTGCTGGCGCTCACCGCTTACTAGATGCGGGGATCCAAGGTGAAAAAGCGATGGCTGAAGTGAGTCGTAGCTCTGTATCGGCTATTTTAATCGCCTCTACTATGCGTGTTGTATTATTTCTTGCCGTGCTTGGTGTTGTCGCCAAAGGGATTCCTCTGAATCCTAAAAATCCAGCAGAAACGCCTTTCGAATACGTGGCAGGCCATTTTGGCCAAATCTTATTTGGCGTAGTGATTTGGGCAGCTTCTATCACATCAGTTATTGGTGCCGCTTATACATCGGTATCATTCCTCACGAGCCTTTGTCCGACAATTGAACGAAATAGAAACTGTTGGATTATTGGGTTTATAGTGGTTTCTACAGCAGTTCTTGTCACTGTAGGGAAACCGGCTGCTGTACTGGTTTTTGTGGGAACCCTAAATGGTTTAATTTTACCAATAGCACTAGCCTTGATTTTATTAGCCGCTTATCGAAGCAATATTGTTGGTAGCTATAAACACCCAATTTGTTTAGCTTTTGCGGGCTGGTTCGTTGTGATTATCATGGCGATATTAAGTGGAAAAACCATAATTTCTTATGTATCTAGTTTTGTAAGTTAGTTTTTATTTCAAACTAAAGTGCGGTTAGAATTTACTGAGAGTTTTCAGTGTAATATTAAAAAATCAACCGCACTTTTTTTATCCCTAAATCTGTGTAAAATTAAAAGTATTTAATCACAGTAAAGGAATACTGTTATGAAACTTACTCATTTTCCTTTCAAATCAAGTTTACTTGCTTGCAGTATCGCTTTGCTTACTGCTTGCAATTCAATTACTTATCATCCAACTAAAACGATTGAGCAAATAGATCCACAAAAGGGATATCGCTTGGAAAATGCGATGCAGCAGGCATTACAAAAAGAAAATTTGGTGATTATGACTTTTTCAGGTGGTGGCTCTCGCGCGGCATCTTTAGGTTATGGCGTGTTAGAGCAATTCCAAAATGTCTCAGTGCGTCCAACAGAGAAAGGTAGCACCTTATTGCAAAATATTGATATTGTGTATGGGGTGTCTGGCGGCTCAGTATTAGCCGCCTATTTTGCTTTGGAGGGACAGTACATTATCCCTAAATTTAATAATTCTTTTTTGAAAAAGAATTTCCAGAAAAAAGTCATCAATGAAGTATTTTCAGTGAGTAATGTGCCTCGGCTTACTTCTCCACAGTTTGGTCGTAGCGATTTGTTGCAGGAACAGCTCAATCTTGCTTTATATCGTGGGAAAAAATTTGCAGATCTTGAACAACGTAAAGGACCGTTTGCTGTAATTAATGCCACCGACATGGTCGCTGGACAGGAGGTCTCTTTCACTCAAGATTTCTTTGATTGGCTTTGTGTAGATTTAAATGATGTCGAAATTGCAAGAGCTGTGGCTGCATCCAGTGCTGTTCCATTAATTTTTTCACCCATTACACAAAATAATCATGGTGGTGCTTGCCAAGCCGAAAGTAAAAAAGAATTATTGACACAGATGAAAGTAGGGAATCGTTTGTGGCTAAACAATTTTGAAACCATGAAAAAACGTACGGCTTCTTATCAAAATAATGAGGAAAAACCTTATTTACATTTGGTTGACGGTGGTTTAACGGATAATTTGGGCTTGGCAAGCTTGTTGGATATGTCTAATTTACTCACTGTCAAAAAATTGTATGCAGAGCTGAAAAATTACAATTTACGCAATATTGTCGTGGTAAACGTCAATGCGCAAAGTGAGCTATCGAGCCATATTGATAAGTCTGCTGATGTGCCAGGAATCAAAGAAGTGGTGAACACGGTGATAAATGTACCGATTGATAAAACAACGGAATCTACCGTGAAATATTCACAAAAATTTGCTGATCAATGGAATGCTTACGCTAAACATAAAAAAGGTGCAAAAATTAAAGCTTATTTTGTGAATTTAAGTTTGAAAGATTTGCCTGATGGGCAGTTAAAAAATGATGTGCTGAATATCGGAACATCTTTCTATTTACCCCAATCAGATGTGGACAAATTGCGTGAAGCGGCCAAGATTTTATTGGAACAATCGAAAGAATATCATAAGGCACTGAAAGCATTACAATAGCCCAATGATTAAAGTGCGGTTAAAAATTATCAGGAATATTAACCGCACTTTTTCTTTTAAATTTTATATCAATTCCATTCATATAAAATCACAATAAAATTCACATCCATCTAGACGTCTAAATATTTAATGAGGACGTTAATTTTGTTACACTCAGTATATCTTAGAATTAATTAAATATAGGAAAGCAAAATGAGTAAACTTTTTCCAAATGCCACTATTCGTACTTCTGCGCCATATCGTTTTGATATTGTTGGTAGTTTTTTACGTCCAGAGACTTTAAAACAAGCTCGTCATCAATGCAGTTGTGGTGATATTTCTTGTGCTGATTTAACGCAAGTTGAAGATGCAGAAATTGCTAAATTGGTTGAGCATCAAAAAAATGTTGGATTGCATGCGGTGACTGATGGTGAATTTCGTCGTACTTTTTGGCATTTAGATTTCTTAGCCGCATTAGATGGTGTGAAAGAAGTGGATGCTGAAAAATTCTCAGTGCAATTTAAACACGATAATGTACGCCCGAAAACATTAAAAATTGTGGATAAGATTGGTTTTTCAGAGAGCCATCCTTTCGTTGAACATTACCGCTCATTACAAAAAATAGCAGGGGAGACTGAAGTTAAATTAACGATTCCTTCTCCGTCAATGCTGCATTTAATTTGTACAGTACGTGCTACAGATTATCAGCCGATTGAACGTTATAAAGATAACAATCAGTTGTTATTAGATGATATTGCTGATGCTTATATTGATGCGATGAATATCTTCTATAAATTAGGCTGTCGTAACTTACAGTTGGATGATACAAGTTGGGGCGAATTCTGTGCGGAAGATAAGCGTAAAACCTATACAGATCGTGGTTTAGATTTAGATCAAATTGCCAAAGATTATGTATATATGTTAAATAAAATCGTGGCAGCGAAACCAGCTGATTTAGCGATTACAATGCATATTTGTCGTGGTAATTTCCGTTCAACTTGGTTCTCAGCAGGTGGTTATGAGCCTATTGCTGAAACCTTATTTGGTCATTGTAATGTAGATGGTTTCTTCTTAGAGTACGACAGTGATCGAGCAGGTGATTTCAAACCGTTACGCTTTATTAAAAATCAACAAGTAGTGTTAGGATTAATCACCTCTAAATCGGGCGAGTTAGAAAACCGTGATGAAATTATTGCTCGTATTAAAGAAGCGGCACAATATGTTGATATCAATCAACTTTGCTTAAGCCCACAATGTGGTTTCGCTTCAACGGAAGAGGGTAATATCCTGACTGAAGAACAACAATGGAAGAAACTCGAATTTATCCGTAGTATCGTGGAAGAAGTTTGGGGTAAATAATTTCAAATTGGAATGTAAAAGAGATAATCGTTAAGATGGTTATCTCTTTTTTTCATGAAAGTGCGGGTAAAAATGACCTCACTTTTACACAATAAAAAAGGAAGTCGATAGACTTCCTTTTATGTTATTTCAATTTAATTATTTTTGGCGCATTGCAGGGAATAGGATTACATCACGGATAGATGGTGCGTTAGCATAAAGCATTGCTAAACGGTCGATACCTAAACCTTCACCTGCTGTTGGTGGTAAACCGTGTTCAAGTGCAACTACAAAGTCATCATCTTTAAACATCGCTTCATCATCACCCGCTTCTTTCGCTGCAACTTGCGCATCAAAACGTTCATTTTGGTCTTCGGCATCGTTTAATTCTGAGAAGCCGTTACCAATTTCACGACCACCGATGAACAATTCAAAGCGGTCAGTTACTTCTGGATTTTCATCGTTACGACGAGCAAGTGGTGAAATCTCTGCTGGATGTGCCATTAAGAAGGTTGGTTGAATTAAGTGATGTTCAGCCACTTCTTCAAAGATCGCATTTACGATAGAGCCGAGACCCCAAGATTTTTGTACTTCGATACCTAAGCGTTCAGCGGTTGCTTTTGCACGATCGAAGTCATAAAGATCTTCTTTTACGATACCTTTATCAGCACCATATTTAATGGTTGCATCATGTAATGTAATACGCTCAAATGGTTTGCCGAAGTCAAATTCTAAATCACCGTATTTCACAATGGTTGTACCAAGAATATCCATCGCGAGTTTGCGTAATAATTCTTCGGTGTTATCCATTAAATCATGATAATCCGCATAAGCTTGGTAGTATTCAAGCATGGTGAATTCTGGGTTATGACGAACAGAAACCCCTTCATTACGGAAGTTACGGTTTAATTCGAAGACACGTTCAAAACCACCAACTACTAAACGTTTTAAGTAAAGCTCTGGTGCGATACGAAGATACATATCAACATCCAATGCATTGTGGTGAGTGATAAATGGACGAGCAGATGCACCGCCTGGAATCACTTGTAGCATAGGGGTTTCCACTTCCATGAAACCTTTAGAAATAAAGAATTCGCGAATACCCGCAATCACTTTTGAACGAATAATAAATGTGCGACGAGATTCTTCATTAGAAATTAAATCTAAGTAACGTTGACGATAACGCGCTTCCATGTCTGTTAAACCATGGAATTTGTTTGGTAATGGACGAAGTGCTTTGGTTAAAAGTTGTACTTCAGTTGTTTTAACGGTTAATTCATTGGTTTTTGTTTTGAAAAGTGTACCTTTCACCCCAATAATATCGCCTAAATCCCAGTTACCTACATCTTCAGCATAAACGCCTTCAGGAAGGTTATCACGAGCAACATATAATTGGATTTTGCCACTCATATCTTGCAAGGTAATAAAGGTTGCTTTACCCATTGCACGACGGGTCATAATACGACCAGCAACGGCAACTTCAATGGCTTTTTCTTTTAATACTTCACCATCTTCGGCTTCGTACTTATCATGTAAATCTTGAGCAAGGGCGTCACGACGGAATTGATTCGGGAACGCATTACCTTTTTTACGTAATGCGGCTAATTTTTCACGGCGAACGAGCATTTCGCCATTGAGATCTAATTCTTTCACTTCTTGTTCTGACATATCCTTTACCTCGCTAGTTTGTAATTAGAATGTGATTTATTGAAAATAAACAGGTTTCTTCTATTCTACCCATAGCATGGTTTTTTGTTAAGCCTTTTTTAATGAAGTCATCTGTTTTATGAGGAAAGTGTTAGCGATAAAGGTAGGAAAGCTAAATTGTGCTATTTTTTTAATCAAAACGTTTATCACCATGTCTTGATATTCATGTAAACAAAAGAGCGGTCAATTTTCCAAAGGTTTTAAACTCAGAAAATATTGATCGCTCTTTGTATCGCGTGATTAATTAAAGATCGAAATCACCGAAATCATTGGTATCGACTTTAGAGTCAATTTGACCAACAAGGTAAGAACTCACTTCCACTTCTTGTGGCGCCACTTGTACGTTATCAGAAACAAGCCATGCATTAATCCATGGAATTGGGTTAGAACGTGCACCAAATGGTAATGGAAGACCAACGGCTTGCATACGGATATTAGTGATATATTCCACGTATTGCACCAAAATGTCTTTGTTCAAACCAATCATTGAACCGTCTTTGAACAAGTAATCCGCCCATTCTTTTTCTTGTTCCGCTGCCGCTAAGAATAAATCATAGGCTTCTTGTTTACATTCTTCCGCAATTTCAGCCATTTCAGGATCGTCTTGACCTGCAGCCATAATATTTAAAATATGTTGCGTACCGGTTAAGTGTAATGCTTCATCACGTGCGATAAATTTAATGATTTTCGCATTACCTTCCATTAATTGACGTTCTGCAAAGGCAAATGAGCAAGCGAAGGATACATAGAAACGAATGGCTTCAAGTGCGTTCACACTCATCAAGCAAAGATAAAGTTGTTTTTTTAGATTACGTAATGTCACCACACATTCTTTACCATCTACCGTGTAAGAGCCTTCACCATATAGGCTGTAAAGTTGGCTATCACGAATTAAATCATCGTAGTAAGAAGAAATATCACGCGCACGTTTGATGATTTCTTCGTTCGTCACGATATCATCAAATACGATAGATGGATCGTTCACAATGTTACGAATAATGTGGGTGTAAGAACGAGAGTGGATGGTTTCAGAGAAGGTCCAAGTTTCAATCCAGGTTTCTAATTCAGGAATAGACACTAACGGTAATAATGCCACGTTCGGGCTACGGCCTTGAATAGAATCTAATAAGGTTTGATATTTTAAGTTACTGATGAAAATATGTTTTTCATGCTCAGGTAACGCAGCATAGTCGATACGGTCTTGTGAAACATCCACTTCTTCTGGACGCCAGAAGAAAGAAAGTTGTTTTTCAATGAGCTTTTCAAACGTCTCATATTTTTGTTGATCGTAACGCGCAACGTTAACGTTTTGACCAAAGAACATTGGTTCCTTTAACTGGTCGTTTTTGTTTTGTGAGAAAGTGGTGTATGCCATTTTTATCTCCTTTGTGTGCAACGATGTTGCCTTTATCCTTTATATAGAGGCGTATCAAATACGCCCTTTGCGATATTAATTTTTAAAGTGACACTCAAAAAAGTGACAACTATTTGTTTTATAGATAGGAAAACCTTTTTCATCTGACCCACATTGTTCTGTCCATTGACAAAAAAAACGACCATCTTTTTCTTTATGAAGAATTTTGGCTGTATATCCATTGGATAGCTGGATTATATCTCCTACTTTCTTAACTTTAGTCATAATGATTGCCTCAATAAATTAAATCTTACACGCCCCACCGGCACAGCCGTCATCTAAATCTTCTTGACTGTCTTCAGCACCATCACGGGTGTTTTGATAGTAGAGGGTTTTTAAGCCGTATTTGTAAGCGGTTAAAAGATCTTTTAACAATACTTTCATCGGCACCTTACCGTCTTCAAAACGTTTTGGATCGTAGTTGGTGTTTGCAGAGATCGCTTGGTCTACGAATTTTTGCATAATGCCCACTAAGTGTAAGTAACCATCATTGCTTGGAATATCCCAAAGTAATTCGTAGTTGTCGCTTAAGTTTTCATAATCCGGTACAACTTGTCTTAAGATACCATCTTTTGATGCTTTAATACTTACATGACCACGTGGAGGCTCGATACCATTTGTTGCGTTAGAAATCTGTGAAGAGGTTTCTGACGGCATTAATGCGGTTAAGGTTGAGTTACGTAAACCGAATTCTTTGATTTCTTGACGTAACGTTTCCCAATCATAATGCAATGGTTCTTGCGTTAAGCTATCGATATCTTTCTTGTACGTATCGATTGGTAAAATACCTTTCGCGTAATTGGTTTCATTGAAGTATTCGCATGCACCTAATTCTTTCGCTAAGTTCATGGAGGCTTTCAATAGATAGTATTGAATTGCTTCAAATGTACGGTGAGTTAAATCGTTCGCTGAGCCATCAGAATAACGCACGCCATTTTTCGCTAAATAATACGCATAGTTAATTACACCGATACCAAGTGAACGACGACCTAATGAAGAACGTTTCGCCGCAGGAACAGGGTAGTCTTGGTAATCAAGTAATGCATCTAATGCACGTACTGCAAGATCGGCTAGGTTCTCTAACTCATCTAAATTATCTAATTTACCCAAGTTAAATGCAGAAAGAGTACAAAGGGCAATTTCACCATTTTCATCATGGAAATGTTGTAATGGTTTAGTTGGCAATGCAATTTCTAAACATAAGTTAGATTGACGTACCGGTGCAACAAGCGGATCAAACGGTGAGTGAGTATTACAGTGATCCACGTTTTGGATATAAATACGACCGGTTGATGCACGTTCTTGCATCAATAAAGAGAATAACTCAACGGCTTTTACAGAACGTTTGCGGATATTTGGATCCTGTTCGTATTTCACGTAAAGCTCTTCAAATTTATCTTGATCAGCAAAGAAAGCTTCATAAAGTCCAGGTACGTCTGAAGGGCTGAATAAAGTAATGTCTTCGCCTTTAATTAAGCGTTGATACATTAATTTGTTTAATTGTACGCCGTAATCCATATGACGAACACGGTTATCTTCCACACCACGGTTATTTTTCAATACTAATAGGCTTTCAACTTCTAAGTGCCAAATCGGGTAGTAAACAGTCGCCGCACCACCACGTACGCCGCCTTGTGAACAAGATTTGACGGCACTTTGGAAGTGTTTATAGAATGGAATACAGCCAGTGTGGAATGCTTCACCACCACGAATTGGGCTACCTAACGCACGAATTGCGCCTGCATTTACCCCGATACCTGCACGTTGTGAAACGTATTTCACGATTGCTGCAGAGGTAGCGTTGATAGAGTCTAAGCTGTCACCACATTCAATCAATACACAAGAGCTGAATTGACGAGTAGGTGTACGGACCCCCGCCATGATTGGCGTTGGTAAAGAAATCTTAAAGGTTGAGGTCGCATCGTAGAAACGACGAATGTAATCCAAACGGGTTTCTTGTGGATATTTTGAGAATAAGCTCGCTGCAACTAATAAATAAAGGAATTGCGCAGATTCATAGATCTCACCGGTTACACGGTTTTGAACTAAGTATTTTCCTTCTAATTGTTTTACTGCGGCATAAGAAAAGGTCATATCACGCCAGTGATCAATAAACCCATCCATTTCATCCCATTCTTCACGAGTATAGTCGGCTAAAAGTGCAGGATCGTATTTGCCCATGCGCACTAATTTTTTCACATGATCGTATAAACGAGGCGGATCAAAATGGCCATATGCTTTTTTGCGTAAATGGAAAACCGCAAGACGTGCAGCAAGATATTGATAATCCGGGGTATCTTTACTGATTAGGTCTGCCGCTGCTTTAATAATCGTTTCGTGAATATCAGAGGTACGAATGCCTTCATAAAATTGAATATGAGAACGCAATTCAACTTGAGAAACAGACACGTTTTCCAAGCCTTCAGCCGCCCAAGTAATCACTCGGTGAATTTTGTCTAAATTGATTTGTTCAAGCGTGCCATCGCGCTTTGTAACCATTAATCCTTTGTTCATGGAAGATAAACCTACTAGAGAAACGAATTGAATAAAACACAAGATATAGTGTTGGGGAAAATAACAGTGCACAAGATAGAGTGTTTTAAAATTGAATTCAAGCGGTAAATTTTTTACTTAGATTATTGACAAAAGATAAGTTATTTAAAATAAATGACTTATCTTTAAAGTGATGTTTTT
>CAJPKS010000021.1:0-14379 GCA_905371285.1 Haemophilus sp. HMSC068C11
AAGATCTGCCCGATAATATTGATCAACGTATTGAACAAGATGCACGTGAATTTATTAGTAGCACTGTCACTATTGTACGTGGCATGATTAATTCTGTTCTGACTACCATTGAATTTACCATCATCCTTTGGTCTCTCTCTGGCGTGTTAAGTCTTTTCGGATTAAATATCGAAAAAGGCGTCGTTTTCTTTATTTATGCTTTTATTATCCTTGCAACATTAATGTCCGTTTGGATTGGACATCCCTTAATTAAGCTGAACTTTAATAAAGAAAAACTCAATGGTGACTACCGTTATTCTTTAATTCGAGTGCGAGATAATGCAGAAAGTATCGCGTTCTATCAAGGTGAACAACAAGAACAGCATTTACTGAAAAACAAATTTGCTCAAATCATTCATAACCGTTGGGCAATTGTATTGAGAATGTTGGGATTAGACGGCTTTAATGGAAGTGTCACACGTGTTGCAAAACTCTTACCGCTAATGCTGCAAGCGCCTCGTTTTTTCACTGGACAAATCAAACTGGGCGATATGCACCAAACTGTGCAAGCATTTAACCGATTAATGACCGCACTTTCTTTCTTCCGTTTGTTCTATGAAGAATTTACGCTCTACCAAGCGCGTTTAAATCGTCTTTATGGTTTTATGACGAAATTGGATGAATTAGATCATTTAGAGGTTCATCAACCAATGAAATGTTCTAACCGTGTTGCGTTATCAAATTTTGGTATTAAAGATGACCAAGGCAGATTGTTGCTTAATAACTTAAATATTGAATTAAGAAATGGTGATGCTTTATTAATTCAAGGTCCATCTGGCACAGGGAAAACATCTCTATTAAAAGCGATGGCCGGAATTTATCCTTTTGAGACAGTGGGTCTGGTGGAACATCCTTGTGTGGCCAGTTTATTCTTACCGCAACGTCCTTATATGCCACAAGGCACATTACGTGAAGCAATTTGCTATCCTGATATTGATCCTTATCATCCTGAATTGGAAAAAACACTGACTGATTGCTGTTTAGATAAATATCTTCATAGCCTTGATGTAGATAACGATTGGCAAGCAATTTTGTCACCGGGTGAATTACAGCGTGTGGCATTTATTCGTATTTTACTGACGAAGCCTGAAGTGGTCTTTTTAGATGAAACCACATCAGCACTTGATGAGCCAACAGAGTATCTGCTTTATAAAACAATTAAAGAGCGCTTACCGAATATGATCATTCTGAGTGTTGGCCATCGTGGCACATTGCATCAATTCCATAACAAACAATTGGATTTGGCTGTCTGCATCGTCTAAATCACAAAAGGCTAAATTATATTTAGCCTTTTCTTTTTATAAGGCCTATACTGCTACCTAGAACTTGCACAATGCTTGCTACACACCCCAATCCCCCCTATAATTCCCCCAATTTTTCTAATTTCATTTTCACAATGTCAAATAAAACCATTGCTAAAAATACGCTATTTCTTTATATCCGAATGCTCTTCAACATGGGGGCCATGCTGTATATTTCTCGTGTGGTATTACAGGTTTTGGGAGTAGAAGATTTTGGTATCTATAACATTGTGATGGGCGTTGTGGTCTTATTTTCCTTTTTTAATGGCACAATGACCGCCACTACTCAGCGTTTTATTAACGTAGAAAAAGCCTCGAATGACATTCAACGTGTCAATAAAGTCTTTAATATTAGTATCTTAAATCACCTACTCATTATTTTTATCGTATTAGTGTTAGCTGAAACCGTTGGTTTATGGTTTTTAAATCACAAATTGGTGATTCCCTCTGAACGCTTGCAAGCTGCGAACATCGTTTACCAATTAGCGTTAATTATTGCTCTGGTTGAAATCATCAAAGTGCCATTCAATGCCATGATTGTTGCACACGAGAAAATGGGATTCTATGCGTGGTTGGGATTAGGTGAAACCATTTTAAAACTGACCTCTGTCTTTATCTTAAGCCACATTACGCATTACGATAAGTTAATTACTTATGGTTGCTTATTGCTTTCAGTCAGCTTAATTGTGCTCTCTCTTTATGTGTTATTCACTAAATATTATTTCAAAGAAGCCGCACGTTTCCGTTTATATAAAGATTTAAGCAAAACCAAAGAAATGGTGAGTTTTTCCGGTTGGATGCTTATGGGACAAGTTGCCTATGTGGGTTCGACCCAAGGCTTGAATATGGTATCTAACTTATTCTTTGGTGTCGCAGTCAACGCCGCTGTTGCCATTGCAACACAAGTAGAAGGTGCCGTTTATAGCTTTGTGAATAATTTTCAAATGGCAGCTAATCCGCAGTTGGTTCAGTCTTATGCCGCAAAAGATTACGATCGCAATCGCCAATTAATTCTTGGTATTTCAAAATATTCACTTTATTTAATGGCGATTCTCTCGGCACCTGTATTGTATTTCACCCATACTTTACTGACATTTTGGTTAGGCGATCATCTTCCACAATATACTGAACAACTTGTACAAGCTATTATTGCTTGCTTATTAATCAGTGCGATGGCAGGGGCATTTTGGATGAGTGCATTAGCCATTGGCACATCCACCGTAAAACAATACAATATCATCGTAGCGTTAATCGATCTTTGTACGGTGCCTTTGGCTTATTATTTGTTCACACTAGGTTATAATCCAGTATTTGCCTTTGTGGGTAAATTTAGTACGATGGTCATCTCACAAATCTATCGATTATATTTTATTAATAAAAAAATTAAATTTAACCAAAAAGAATTTGTCTCATATTTAATGAATGTTGGCGTGGTGTTTGGTCTGCTATTAGGTATCATCTATATATCCGATACTACCCGCAGTTATTCTTTATTGGAATTTGTTGGACAATCCATCATTTTAGAAATGGTATTAATCTGTGTCATTTTAATCTTCGGATTAAACACAGCTGAAAAAAATTTCTTGTTTAGCTATTTAAAGAAAAGAGTAAAAAAATGAATCAACTCCTTATTGATTTAAAAAACAAACTGAATCCTATTGTCGAACTGATCAAAGATAAAAACGACGTATTTTATTTCGACTACCCGCTTCATTTGAACGTGGGCGATTTGCTGATTTATCACGGAACCGAGCAATTTTTTAAAGATCACCATATTAATGTGACCTTAAAGCGCTGTGAATACGATTTAGATCTTGAAGAAGTCAAAGCAAAAATTACACCAAACACCACCATCCTTTTACATGGTGGCGGTAACTTTGGCGATCTTTATCCGCAGCACCAAAAGATCCGTGAAGAAATGGTGACGCATTTTCCGAATAATCGAATTATTGTGCTGCCACAAACTGCTTATTTTAAGCACGAAGAAAATCTACAAAAATCAGCCGCACTTTTCCGTAGCCACAATGATTGCCATCTACTGGCGCGTGACGAAAGAACGGCGAATCTATTTGCACAATTTTCAAATCATGTTTATTTGTCACCGGACATGGCTCATCAGCTTTATGGCACCATGGAAACGAAACAAGGCAAAACTGGTGAGCAACTTTACTTCCTACGTAAAGATATTGAAGCGAGTGATATCGAGAAAAATATCCTTGCTCAACTGCCTGCTAACAGCAATGTAAAAGACTGGGAAGATATTCTTTCAACAGAAGACGATGTTGTTTTAGCAGTAAGCTGGCGAATGAGTAAAATGGCCAATAAATTTGGTCTGGGTTGGCTGAAAGATCTTTGCCATCAATTCTGGTATGCCTATACTCAACGTATTGTAAAACGTGTTGCACAAGTATTCTTAGCGAATGATAAAGTCACCACAACTCGCTTACATGGTCATATTTTCTCTTGCTTGTTAGAAATTCCAAATCGTGTTTGCGATAACTCTTATGGTAAAAATAGTAGCTATGCCAAATTATGGACCAAAGAACTAGATTTTGTTGAATTGGATAAATAATGTTTGAATTGAAAAAACTGATTACAGCCATGATTCTTCCCCCATTTAATATTTTAATTTTATGGGGACTTTCACTTATTCTAGCTAAATTCAATTTCAAAAAATTAAGCCGAATTTCGACCGCACTTGGTTTCTCTCTACTCTATCTTTTAAGCATTCCTTACACTGCTCAAGTACTTAAAGACAGTCTCATTACTGAAGATCATTTAACACTGCAAGATTATCAACAAGCGCAAGCGATCGTTTTACTGGGTGGTGGTTTACGTGATAGCAAAGAACTTTATGCACCATTAGCTTCAACAGGTATTCAGCTTGAACGCTTACGCTATGCCGCATTCTTGCAAAAAGAAACGCACTTGCCATTATTAATTACAGGGGCGAGTCCAACTGGCGCCATTGAAGCCAAAATCGCTGCGGAAGAACTCCAAAACTTCTTTAATGTGCCAACTAAATGGATTGAACCTAAAGCACTGACTACCAAAGAAAATGCGCTTTTCACCAAACAAATGTTGGAAAAAGAAGGTATTCACAAAATTATTTTAGTCACCAATGAATGGCATATGCAACGTGCAAAATTATTATTCCAACAACAAGGTTTTGATGTGTTACCTGCAAGTGTAGGTGAAGGCATTACGCCTGACAGTTATGGACTCAATATGATGCATTTTATTCCACAAGGTGGCGCGATCACGAAAAATATGCAATTACTCAAAGAGTGGATTGGATATTGGAAAGAGCGCTAAAGTGCGGTCAAAAGATCACAAATTAGATAATGTTAAGAGGAAGAAAACATGAGTCAAATTACACGCGAACAAATGCTTCAAGTATTCGAAAATCGCTGTTCCACACGTTATTACGATCCGAATAAAAAAATTAGCCAAGAAGATTTCGCGGCAATTTTAGAATTTGCTCGTTTATCACCAAGCTCTGTCGGCTCTGAGCCATGGAAGTTCTTAGTGATTCAAAATAAAGCATTACGCGATAAACTCAAACCTTTTAGCTGGGGTATGCAATATCAATTAGATGATTGTAGCCATTTAGTGATCATTCTTGCGAAGAAAAATGCACGCTATGACACGCCTTTCTTCCGTGATGTAGCGGTGCGTAGAGGTTTACAAGGTGAGCAGTTAGAAAAAGCCTTGGCAAAATACAAAGGCTTACAAGAAGTTGAAATGAAAACCGCAGAAAGCGAGCGAGCATTATTTGACTGGACAAGCAAACAAACCTACATTGCATTAGCCAATATGCTAACTGGTGCCGCCGCTATCGGTGTTGATTCTTGCCCGATTGAAGGCTTTAACTACGATAAAATGAATGAAACTTTAGCCGCTGAAGGTCTCTTTGATCCAAATGAATGGGGCGTATCTGTGGCAGCAACATTTGGTTATCGTGCGAGAGACATTACCAAAAAATCTCGTAGACCAATTGAAGAAATCGTTACTTGGGTTGAATAATCTATTTTCAAATAAATGGGCAGCAAACGCTGCCCTTTTCTTTAGCCACCAAATAAGGCGGCTCCACCTGTTACAGCCTCCATCGAGCCATATAACAAGCTTAGTGCAAAAAAGATCATAATTGCGCCCGCAATGGATTTAATCATGGCCTCACCTTTTTGATTAGAACCAGTTAAACCGTACCAATGGCCTAATCGCGTTGCGACATTTCTCGCATAGCGCACTAACGCAGCAAAAAGTGAAAGCATTAATCCTGTGCCCAGAGACATGGCAAACGTAGCTACAATTCCCCACCAATAAAGATCCAGCATATAAGCGAGAAAGAGCACAAAAATAGCGCCACTACACGGTCGCATACCAATAGTCAAAATCACTAAGAGCTGAGATTTTAAATCACCTGATTGCTTAAGCTGTTGATTATTCGGTAGATGTTGATGCCCACAGCTACACTGTGTTTGGCTTACTTTTCCTTGCCTATATCGAAAAGGCGAAGCTGTTCCAATCTGTTTTGGTAATGATTGAATCGATGTGATACGAAAAGATTGCTTTTTCTTTAAACCTTTCAGACCTTGAGCGATCCAATAAAGCCCTAACAGCACTAATAAAATTAAAGCGCTACGTTCCAGCCATAACTGGCTAAATTTAAAATATTTAGAGGAAAGATTAAGTATCACCACCACAATGGAAGTTGCAGCAACGGCAACAAAACCTTGCATGAGAGAGGAAAGCAAACTTAAGCGTACGCTAGTTTTAAGTTGGCTTTCGTGAGTAGAAAGATAACCAGCGATAATAAATTTCCCATGCCCAGGCCCTAATGCATGTAATACACCATAAGAAAAAGCGGCGAAAATCAACCACAATCCTGCTGTGGATGAATGTGCTTGAATCTGATGGAGATTTTCAGAAATCAGCTGATTAAAGGCTTTTTGCCAATCGGCTACTTGTACAAAAAGCCAAGGTAGCAAGGCGAAAATAATCGCCAATAAGCCGATAAAAAGTGCGGTCAGTTTTAACTTCATTTTATTCACACTTAATTTTTACTTTCTGCGCAAACAATACACCAAGGGAATCATCTTCATTTTTTTGCGATTTATCCAATGATGATGCGTAAGATTGAATTTTTTCATCAACATTAGGTTCAAGCACCTCTCCTTTGCAGTTTGCAGGAAGTGATGAAAAATCAACCGCTCTTTTGCCAGTTTCTGCATACCGCATAGCCACATAATAAGTGCGGTCATAAGTCATCAGCGTAAATTCATTATTTTGCAAAGCCTGTGGCTGAGCTAAAAGAAAATCAAAATAATATTCCACTTCGTTCCCTTTCACACGCATCCCATAATTTTCAGGGTGCTTTGTGTATTTAATTTTATGATTTTCGTTGTCAAAGACATAGCTAAAGTAATGTTCATTCACAACGTTCGCCATGACTTCATCAATTAACTTCTGTTGGGCGGCCTTATCCCCTTTCGCCTGTTTCACATCATACAGGACGGCTGAAGAACTGGCCTCATCAAGTAACCACTGCGTCGAGAAACCAATTAATTGATTATCTTTCACTAAGGGTTTCGTTTGCATATCGATGAATGCGTGGGGATGCGCTAGTGCTGAAAAAGGTGAAATCAGCAATAATCCAAGAAGTAATTTTTTAAACATAAATAAGAAAAAAGAGTGGCTAAATGATTGAATAGACAGATTTTATCACAAGCAGTTCCCAATCAAAATCGAATAAAAATCAGTCTAAAAGTAAAAAATCCTATGATTTTATTGATTTTTATCAAAAAATGATTCATTCGCATTTCCCTTATAACTGAAATTTATGTACTATCTGTTTCGTCAAGTGATTGCTTGATATTCATAAAGTTCCTAAATAAAATAATCATAAATATAGCTAAACTACTTTCCTACCACCCTGTATGGGTGGTTTTTTTTGCCTTTCAAATAGCTTAATCCCTAAACATCAAGTAAAATAACCGCACTTTTATTCATAACATCGAGAGAATTATGTCAACGCAATTTGTATATACGATGCACCGTGTCGGCAAAGTGGTGCCACCGAAGCGTCATATTTTGAAAGATATTTCTTTAAGCTTCTTCCCTGGTGCAAAAATCGGGGTACTCGGCTTAAATGGTGCGGGTAAATCAACCCTTTTACGCATTATGGCGGGCGTGGATAAAGAGTTCGAAGGTGAAGCGCGTCCACAACCGGGTATTAAGATCGGTTATCTTCCACAGGAACCAAAACTTGATCCGCAACAAACTGTGCGTGAAGCGGTAGAAGAAGCCGTTTCTGAAGTAAAGAATGCACTAACTCGTTTAGATGAAGTTTATGCACTTTATGCCGATCCTGATGCGGATTTCGATAAACTAGCCGCAGAACAAGCAAACCTTGAAGCGATTATTCAAGCACACGATGGACATAATTTAGATAACCAATTAGAACGTGCTGCAGATGCATTACGTTTACCGGATTGGGATGCCAAAATCGAACATTTATCTGGTGGTGAACGTCGTCGTGTGGCGCTTTGTCGTTTATTGCTCGAAAAACCAGACATGCTCTTATTAGACGAGCCAACCAACCACTTAGATGCAGAATCTGTAGCATGGTTAGAGCGTTTCTTACATGACTACGAAGGTACCGTTGTGGCGATTACCCACGACCGTTACTTCTTAGATAACGTTGCGGGTTGGATCTTAGAGCTTGACCGTGGTGAAGGCATTCCTTGGGAAGGCAACTACTCTTCTTGGTTAGAGCAAAAAGAGAAACGTTTAGAACAAGAACAAGCCACTGAAAATGCGCGTCAAAAATCAATTGCGAAAGAGTTAGAATGGGTTCGTCAAAATCCGAAAGGCCGTCAAGCGAAAAGCAAAGCACGTATGGCTCGCTTTGATGAGTTGAACTCTGGCGAATATCAAAAACGTAATGAGACAAACGAACTCTTTATTCCACCTGGTCCACGTTTAGGTGATAAAGTGATTGAGGTAGAACATCTCACTAAATCTTACGGCGATCGCACTTTAATTGATGATTTATCATTCAGCATTCCAAAAGGTGCTATCGTGGGTATTATCGGTGCGAACGGTGCGGGTAAATCTACCCTATTCCGTATGCTTTCAGGTCAAGAACAACCAGATAGCGGCTCAATTACAATGGGTGAAACTGTGGTACTTGCCTCTGTTGATCAGTTCCGTGACTCAATGGATGATAAGAAAACCGTATGGGAAGAAGTGTCTAACGGACAAGATATTCTCACTATTGGTAACTTTGAAATTCCAAGCCGTGCGTATGTTGGACGCTTCAACTTCAAAGGCGTAGATCAACAGAAACGTGTGGGCGAATTATCGGGTGGTGAACGTGGTCGTTTACACTTAGCTAAACTTCTACAACGTGGTGGTAACGTACTGTTATTGGACGAACCAACCAATGACTTAGACGTTGAAACCTTACGTGCGTTAGAAAATGCGATCTTAGAATTCCCTGGTTGTGCAATGGTGATTTCCCATGACCGTTGGTTCTTAGACCGTATTGCAACTCATATTTTAGATTACGGTGATGAAGGTAAAGTGACGTTCTACGAAGGTAACTTCTCAGACTACGAAGAGTGGAAAAAGAAAACCTTAGGTGAAGCCGCAACACAACCACATCGTATTAAATATAAGCGTATTGCAAAATAAGAAATTAAAGTGCGGTCACTTTTGACCGCACTTTCCTTTTACATCAGGAGTGATTATGTTAGTTTATTTGCACATTGTTTGTGCATTTTTAAGTTTGGGGTTATTAGTTATCCGTGGGGGAATGCAATTAAGTGGGAAAGATTGGCGAGCAATTAAACTGCTAAAAATTTTACCGCACTTAGTTGATACACTTTTAATTGCCAGTGGCTTAACGATTTTCTTCTTGGTCGGTTATCAGCTACAAAGCTGGTTGGTCATGAAAATCATCATGCTTGTGCTTTATATTTTCTTCTCAGCTAAATATTTTAGTCGTAAAGCTACAAATCCAAATACTGCATTTCTGGCATTTGCTGTATTAAGTTTCTTGGGGGCAATTTTCTTTGCTTACCAACCAGACTTCATGGAAAGTTAATCATAAAAAAATCCATCTTCAATTGAAGATGGATTTTTTGTTTTATCTTAACCACCAGCTAACTTTACTTTAAACCCTTTTTGTTCTAAAAGTTGTTTTAGTAAATCACGTTTTTCGCCTTGAATCTCGATATTGCCGTCTTTAACTGAACCACCGCAACCACACCGCTTTTTAAGTTCAGCCGTTAACTTTTTCAATTCATCATCGGCTAAATATAGCCCTGTAATCACTGAAACGCCAGCGCCTTTTCGACCACTAGTTTGTTTTTGGATGCGAACCACACCATCACCTTTAGGGCGTTGTACTGGCTGCTTTTGCTCTTTAATTCGACCAACTTCGGTAGAATAAACTAAAGTGCTATCTGTCATATTACGAAAGAGATGAATTAATTGAACGAAGCACTTCTGCTGGATTTTCAGCTTGAGTAATTGGGCGACCAATCACCAAATAATCAGAACCAGAACGAATAGCCGCAGCAGGAGTCATAACGCGACGTTGATCGCCAAAATCGCTTCCTATTGGACGAATCCCCGGTGTGACTAATTTAAAATCAGGACCACAAGTATTACGTAAAATCTCCACTTCTTGTGGTGAACAAACGACTCCATCTAATCCCGCACGCTGTGTTAAATGCGCAAGACGTAAAACATGTTCAAGTGGTGAAGAATTAATACCGATTTGTAATAAATCCAAATCTTCCATACTGGTCAATACGGTTACTGCAATTAATAAAGGTGCATCTTTTCCATAAGGCTCGAGAATTTTCTTCGCCTCTTCCATCATTTTCAGACCACCGCTAGCATGGACATCAACCATCCATACCCCTAAATCAGCCGCAGAACGTACTGCTCTTGCCACAGTATTCGGAATATCATGAAATTTAAGATCGAGGAAAACATCAAATTGACGCTCGTGTAATTGCTTAACGAAATTTGTTCCCAGTGTGGTAAACATTTCTTTACCCACTTTTAAACGGCATAAGCTTGGATCAATTTGATCCACGAGGGATAGCGCTTGTGCTTCCGTTTCGTAATCCAATGCAACGATTACTTTGCTATTCATAATTTTACCTCACTGTGTCAATTAATTATGCTCTGGTTTGATGGATTCCCACTGTTTGCAAGAAGGACAATTCCACATTAATTTATGGGTTTGATAACCGCAATTTGAGCAACGATAACCAAAACCTTGCTTAATTCTCTCACCAACCATTTTATGTAGCAAAATTAAGCTTTCCTTACCTCGCCCTTCCTCAGCATCATCAATTTGGAATTGAATAAAACGGTGGAAAATAGATGTACTAGGATGTTTTGTTAACTGCTGATAAAGTTTTGATTGTGCGGCACTCTTACCATCTTTCTCTTCAATCACGCTTGCTAACATTAAATCGACTTTCGTATTGTTAACCTGCTGGCTAGCTCGAATCAAGAATAACTCAAAGTTATCTCTCTCTCCTAATTCATCATAACAATATTTGAGCGTTTTCAGCACTTCACCAATATAAATTGGGTTTTGATCAAGAATATTCTCTAAAAAGTGAATGGCTTGACGATAGTTTTTATTAGCCATTTCTAAATCAGCAAGTAGCATTGATGCTCTCACGCTGGTTGGAGATACATTCAGCGCTTTTTGTAAAATACTGCGTTTTTCGTCCGCACTTTCAAGTTCACCGCTTAAGGCATATTCACAATAACATTGTGCTAATTCCACATTATTTTCTTTGGGTGAGATCTTGGCAAGCTTCTCTGCGATATTAACGGCTTTTTTCCATTCTTTTGTTTTTTGATAAATCACCAAAAGCTGTTGCAGTGCATTTTCTGCAAACTCTGGCTCATCTACCATAATAATATAAAGGGCTTCCGCACGGTCATAAAAACCCACCGCCATGAAATCCTTAGCAAGTTGCTGTTTAGCTAATAATTTTTGTTCGAAAGAATAATTGGGACTACGATCGAGGGCTTGATGGATTCTTAAAGCACGATCCACTTCGCCTCGAGAACGGAAAAGGTTACCGAGCGTTAGCTCAGCTTCAAATTGAGAATTGCTTTCAATTTCATTTTCTGTTTCTTGTTTTTGCAACATATCAAGAAACAAATCAACGGCCTTATCCGTTTGATTAGAAAGCAAAAAATTGACCCCCGTGACATAATCACGGGAGAGTTTGTTACTCATATCTTCCTGATCTTTCTTGGCACTCCGATGCCCCATATACCAACCGTAAGCGGCGGCTATTGGCAGAAGCAGAAAGAGTAATTCAAGCATTATACTGCCTTATCGCGAGTAGTCGTTAATTCGTTAATTTGTAATGTTTGACGTTTAACTTGACGCGCTAACGACATATTTTTGAATTTTAATTTTAAGTAGAAAAATCCTGTAATTAACCAACCTAAAATTAATCCAAAACCAAATAAAATGGCAACTAATGTTGAAAGTTGGAATTGGCTTTCAGCAACAATGTAGTTAAAGGTGATTACTTGATCATTATTTGCCCCTATAGTTACCGCAACAAGTACGATAGCCAATACAATAATGAGTCCGAGAATATATTTAATCATCACAATCTCCTTTGTTAAGAATGGGTTCATTATGCCAAAATTTGTAATAAAAAACGACACCTAAGTGTCGTTTTATTGATATCGATTGAATGTTTAAGCAAAAACATTTACACGATCTTTTAATTCTTTACCCGCTTTAAAGTGCGGTACAGATTTAGCATCTAATTTTACAGAATCACCGGTTTTAGGATTACGACCTACTCGCGGTTGACGATGGTGTAAAGAGAAGCTACCAAAACCACGCACTTCAATACGATTCCCCTCTTCTAAAGATTGTGCAATGAGTTCAAGGATATCCTTTACAATACCTTCTACTTCTTTTGCGGATAAAGTTGGGTGCTTTGTTGATAGATTTTCAATTAGTTCAGATTTAGTCATCGTCAACTCTCCTTTAAATTTATACTTAAACTTGTTATTAAGACTTACAGGTAATGCATTAGTTCATAATAAATTACCGCTAAATCCTTGTTAATTATAGCTGGTAGTAATAAGGCTGAGTCAATGACCCAGCCTTATTGATGTGAATTAATTATTCACCTTTAGCTGCTTTGAAAGCTTCAGCCATTGCGTTTGGAATAGCAACATCTTCTTGTTTGGTATTCACGTTTGCAACTGCAGCTGCTTCTTCAGCTTGATCTTTCGCTTTTACAGATAAGTGAACGATACGTGCTTTACGATCAACACCTGTGTATTTCGCTTCAACTACATCGCCTGCTGCAACTTCGTTTGTTAAGTCTGCTGCACGGATATAACCTTCAACGCCACCTGCTAATTCAACTTTAGCACCTTTAGCGTCAGCTTCAACAACAGTTGCAGAAATTACAGCACCTTTTTTGTTGATCGCTACGAAGTTGTTGAATGGATCATCTTCAAGTTGTTTGATACCTAAAGAAATACGTTCTTTCACTGCATCTACTGCTAATACTACTGCAGAAACTTCATCACCTTTTTTGTAGTTACGAACTGCTTCTTCACCTGCAACATTCCAAGAAATGTCAGATAAGTGAACTAAACCGTCGATACCACCTTCAAGACCGATGAAGATACCGAAATCAGTGATTGATTTGATTTTACCTGTAACTTTGTCGCCTTTGTTGTGAGTTTCAGCGAATTGAGTCCATGGGTTAGGTTTGCATTGTTTTAAACCTAAAGAAATACGACGACGTTCTTCGTCAACTTCTAACACCATTACTTCAACTGTATCGCCTAAGCTTACAACTTTAGATGGGTGGATGTTTTTGTTAGTCCAATCCATTTCAGAAACGTGAACTAAACCTTCAACGCCATCTAAGATTTCAACGAAACAACCATAGTCAGTTAAGTTAGTTACTTTACCAGTTAATTTGCTGTTTACTGGGTGGTTTTCAGCGATAGCAACCCAAGGATCTTGACCTAATTGTTTTAAGCCTAAAGATACGCGAGTACGATCTTTGTCAAATTTTAATACTTTAACAGTTACTTCGTCGCCTACATTCACGATTTCGCTTGGGTGTTTAACACGTTTCCAAGCCATATCAGTGATGTGTAATAAACCGTCAACGCCACCTAAATCTACGAATGCACCGTAGTCAGTTAAGTTTTTAACGATACCTTTAACTTCTGAACCTTCAGCTAGGTTCTCAAGGATTTGTTCACGTTCTTGGCTGTTTTCAGATTCGATCACTGCACGACGAGAAACAACAACGTTGTTACGTTTTTGATCTAATTTGATTACTTTGAATTCTAATTCTTTACCAAGCAGGTGATCCGCTTCACGTGCTGGACGTGTATCAACTAATGAACCTGGTAAGAATGCACGAACACCGTTTAACTCAACTGTGAAACCGCCTTTCACTTTACCGTTGATTAAACCGATAACGGTCGCTTTATCTTCGTAAGCTTTTTCTAATTCAATCCAAGATTCGTGACGAACAGCTTTCTCACGAGAAAGTTTAGTTTCGCCGTAACCATCTTCAACTGCATCTAAAGCTACGTTTACTGTGTCGCCAACTTTAACTTCAAGTTCACCTTGAGCGTTTTGGAATTCAGCAACAGGAATTGCAGATTCAGATTTTAAGCCTGCATCAACAAGTACAAAGCCTTTTTGAATAGCAACAACAGTACCGCTAACGATTGAACCTTGACGGGTTTCAAGGCCTTTTAATGATTCTTCAAAGAGTTGAGCAAAAGATTCTGACATATAAATAATCTTCTTAATTTAAGTTAATAACATCCACATTAAGATCCATAAAATGCGGGGTTGAGGATAAATGTCTATTCTTCCTTGAATAAACAGTTAAATCGAAATTGACACCTTTTCTTGAAAATAAGCTAACGCCTGATCAATAACTTCACCAATACTCAACGTTGTGCTATCCAATAACAAAGCATCATC
>CAJPKS010000022.1:0-13912 GCA_905371285.1 Haemophilus sp. HMSC068C11
GCCACCACTTCCCAATGGTTACCCATATAGACCGCACTCTTAATTTCACATTGTTGTGCTGCCTCGCCTTCTGCTTTTAAGTAAATCGCTTCAGGACGTACGCCCACTAAGCATTCGCCATCTGGTAAATTAAATTGTGCCGCATTACTTAATGGCAATCTGTAGCCATTCACGTCAATGGTGTTATTTTCCAATTTACCTTCAAAGATGCTCGATTCGCCCATGAAGTTTGCAAGGAATAAAGAGTTTGGACGCAAATAAAGCTCTTTGGCTGGGGCTTTTTGCATGATTTTACCTTTATTCATGACGATAACTTCATCGGACACCGCAAATGCTTCGGTTTGGTCGTGCGTTACGTAAAGTGAGGTAATACCTAAACTTTGTTGTAATTCACGGATTTTTTCACGCATAGAACGACGTAAGTTTGCATCCAAGTTACTTAATGGTTCATCAAAAAGTAAGACTTTTGGTTTTAATACTAACGCACGTGCTAATGCCACACGTTGTTGTTGACCACCCGAAATTTGATCCACAAAACGATCTTCAAAGCCCGCTAAGTCAACCAACTCTAACGCTTCTTTTACACGTTTAGCGCGCTCTTCTTTGCTCACGCCTTGCATACGCAAACCATAACCTACGTTATCACCGATACTCATATGCGGGAACAATGCGTAAGACTGGAATACGATACAAATATCACGATTTTGAATAGAGGATTTGGTTACATCTTCACCATCGATAAAAATCTGACCTGAAGTTGGATTTTCTAAGCCTGCTACTAAACGTAACACGGTGGTTTTACCGCAACCAGATGGCCCTAATAAGGTCACCATGGTGCCACGTTTAATGGTTAAATCTAAATTATCAATGACTGTGGATTTACCAAAAGATTTGGTGATATTTTTTAATACTAAGAAATCATTATTACTCATAATATTTACCTACAACTTAACGAGTTAATTCATTTTTTTCGCTTTAGAACGGGAAATTCGGGTATCACCCACAATCCAGTCAAAGAATAAAATAATGGCCATCATCACGATGATTAAAATCGAACCGTATGCGATAGCAACACCATATTCACCGTCTTCTACACGGTTTAAAATATAGGCTGTTGCCACACGTGTATCAGCGGTGACTAAGAAGATAATCGCACTCACGGTAGTCATCGCACGAACGAAACTGGTGACCAATGCAGAAAGTAAAGCTGGTTTTAACAATGGTAAAACGATAAACCACAAGGTTTTCCATGAGCTACCTTTTAAAGAAAGAGATGCTTCATCGAGTGATTTATCTAATTGACCAAGACCTGCAATCGCTGCACGCATACCGATTGGTAAATCACGCATGACCATTGAGATGATCACGATGATGCTAGTACCCGTAATGTAAAGCGGCGCATTGTTAAAGGCTAAAATATAAGATACCCCTGCTACTGTTCCTGGTACGGCGAAGCAAAGCATAGTTAAGAACTCAAGGGATTTTTTACCTTGGAAATCTTTACGCACCACAATATACGCAATTAATAAACCAAAAAGTGCGGTCAACGGTGCGGCAATTCCTGCGTAAATTAAGGTATTAATCAATGATGGCCATGCCCCATCGCTTAAGCCTTGTCCGAATAACATCGCATAGTTTTTCAAGGTTAAGGTGTAATCCACGCCCCAGTTAACAGTGAAACTACCGTAGAAAATACTGCCGTATAACGCTAAGTTAAAGAGTACCCAGAAACCAAGCATACCAATGATGGTATATTTCAAGCCGGTTGGTAAATCTTGCACGTCACCACGATAGGATTTGCCTGAAACAGTTACATAAGAGCGGTTACCAATCCAAATATATTGGATGATAAATACAGCTAATGAGAAGATTAAAAGCATCGAACCTAAGGTACTTGCTGAAGCATAATCTAATTGTGAGCCCGCAATATAGAAGTAGATTTGTGTCGCGATGACGTCAAAGCTACCGCCCAATACTAACGGGTTACTAAAGTCCGCTAAGGATTGGATAAACACGATTAAGAATGAGTTTGCCAATGCCGGACGTAATAATGGGAAAATGATATTGAAGAATGTTTGGTAACGATTTGCGCGTAAGGTGTAAGACGCTTCTTCAATTGACGGGTGAACGGATTTTAATGCCCCATCTAAAATCATGAATGAAATCGGTGCAAAAGCAAGAATCTGTGCAATGGCAATCCCGTTAAAACCGTATAACCAGTTGTGGTTCTCAAATCCAAATGTTGAAGCTAAGAACTCAGTCACATAACCAGAACGGCCAAGCATTAATGTTACCCCTAAACCCACAACAAACGGTGGTGTAACAATTGGCAAAATAGAGAAAATTTTACCAATGAATGCCGTTCTACGAGCAATACGGGTAGTATAAAGTGCAAATGCCAAACCGAAAATCGTTGATACGATACCTACAAAGCCAGATAAGAATAACGAGTTACTAATAACACGTACAATATAGCTTTGAGTTAAGATTCTCATCACTTGTTGTGGTGCAAAAGTATCACCATCATAGAACATGGAGACAAAGATTGCCAATGTTGGATAAACGATGAAGAAGAAAATTAATAAGATAATGCAAAGTAAAGAGGCGATAATAAATTTATCCCCTTGCATCACTTTCAATTTAGCGAAAGAAAACGTCGCCAATGCGGTTAAACTCGCGATTAATACAATCACCGAATAACCCATGCTGACTTTATAAATTGTTGCACTGACAAAGATAAATAATGTCGCTGCTGCAATAAGATACAGCTCTGCTTTCGCTTGTGTATCCTTCGGTAATTTAAGAAGCGGCATCAATCCGTATAAAATAACCGGTAAAAACCATAATGCCGTAATATTTAATGAAGACCACCCCATTGCACCTAGGTATTCATCGCTTGTGCTTTCAAACAAGCCATAATCTAAAGCGTGGGAAGGCAGAAGAAGAAATGCAATCACTGCAAGAATTATCCAAAAGTTAGCAGATTGGATAATAGGAAGTTTATTTGCGTTCATACAACCTCGCATAAAAGAAAAAAAGCGAAATAATATAATAGCTATTATTTCGCTATGTATACATCATTATTTTGCTAATTTAACATCATCAACCCATTTTGTGATCAAACGTTTACGTAAATCACTTGAGCCGTATTTGTCAAAATCATAATTAATTAAATTGATGGATTTAAAATCGAGCGCATAAGGCGATTGCTCAGCGGTGCTATTGGTTAAAATAGAATACGCTTCCCCTTTTTTCCAGGTTAACTCTTGCGCTTCTTTTGATAACGCCCAATCCACAAATAATTTCGCATTTTCAAGGTTTCTTGCACCTTTAATAATGCTCACGCCACCAATTTCATAGCCTGTACCTTCGCAAGGTACAACTAATTCTACTGGTGCGCCTTTTGCTTTCTCTAAAGAGTATTCATGTAAAAAACCAATTCCGATTGCGGTTTCACCACGCGCTGTATTACGGGTTGCTGTGTTACCGGATTTGGTATATTGGGAAACGTTTTTATTGAGTTCTTTGAGATATTTGAATGCTTCATCCTCGCCCCAAAGTTGGATATAGGTAGCTAACTGAGTATAGCCTGTTCCTGAACTTTGAGGATCGGCTGCTTGGATCTCATTACGATATGCGGGATCGGCTAGATCTTTCCAACATTTTGGTGTCGGTAAATTAAGCTTTTTCAAACGTTCTGGATTGATACCGAAACCTAATACACCGAGATAAATCGCTGAAGAATAGTTGCCTTTAATTTTAGCTGGGTCTCTAAACTGTTCAGGAATTTGTGCAAGATTTGGTGACTTATATGCTTCAAGCAAGCCCATTTCACCCGCTTGAGAATGAGGATCAAGCGTACCGCCATACCACACATCCCCTTGAGGGTTGTCTTTCTCAGCATCAATTTTGGCTAAAATTGTGCCTGTACCACCACGGATAAAACTAGTTTTGATTCCGTATTTTTTCTCAAAAGCCATGGTTTCTTGCTCGCACATCGTATTTTGTGCACTACAATAAACCACTAAACGACCTTCTGCAGCAGATGCGTGAGAGCTTAGCAACACGCCACCAAATACAACACCAGAAAGTGCTAAAGCAACGTTAGACATTTTCATTGGTCCACTCCTGTGTTTATAAAATAAGATGAGCTAATTCGCTCATCGTAGAAACCCACGTAAAACCTAGCTAGTGGGGCTAAAATGGCAAAAGTGCGGTCAAAAAATCTCATGTTTTTCAACCGCACTTTAAACACTATTTCGCTAATTTAACGTCTTGAACCCATTTTTCAATTAAGGCTTTGCGTTGTTCGGTTGCACCGTATTTTTCAAAGTCATAATTGATCAGGTTAAGTTTGTTTGGATCAAACGCAGTTGGCGATTGTTCCGCTGTGGTGTTGGTTAAGATTTGTAAAGAGTCACCTTGTTTCCACGCTAACTCTTGACCTTCTTTAGATAATGCCCAATCCACGAATAATTTTGCGTTATCGATGTTACGCGCACCTTTTAAGATACTTACGCCACCTAACTCATAGCCGGTACCTTCACAAGGCACCACTAATTCCAACGGAGCACCTTGACGTTTTTCAAGTGCGTAATCGTGTAAGAAACCGATACCTACCGCAGTTTCACCACGTGCCGCATTACGAGACGGGGTGACACCTGATTTGGTGTATTGAGATACGTTTGGATGTAATGCTTTTAAGAAATCAAAGGCTTTTTCTTCGCCCCAAAGTTGGACGAAAGTTGCCAATGCAGTGTAAGCTGTACCTGCACTTTGTGGGTCAGCAATTTGCACTTCGCCTTTTAAGCGAGGATCAGTTAAATCTTTCCAACATTTTGGTACTTCTTTAATACCTAATTTTGCTAAACGCTCGGTATTCACACCAAAACCTAAGATACCCATGTAAATAGCGGATACATAATGTCCTTTGGTTTTTGCTGGATCACGGAAACGTTCAACAATTTCATCAATGTGTTTAGATTTATAAGGTTCGATTAAACCCAACTCTGCTGCTTGTGCTTGAGGGTCGAATGTACCACCAAACCAAACGTCTGCTTGTGGGTTATTTTTTTCCGCTTCAACTTTTGCAAACGTACTGCCTGAACCGTTGCGAATAAATGAGGTTTTCACATCATATTTTTCGCCAAAGGCTTTTGTTGTCGTTTCACAAAGAATATTGGTCGCACTACAATACACCACTAAACGCCCTTGAGCATTAACAGCTGATGATGTCATGAAGCCTGCAGCTAAAAGTGCGGTTGAAATGGAGAGAGAAATTTTATTCATTTTCATCGTACACTCCTCATAAATAACACTGATGAAATAATAAAAACGAGCACATCGTAAGCGAAAACGAAAAAAAATTCCGTGAACTACTTCACAAATTTAAAAAATTTAAATAAAAAAGAAAGGTGAATTTAAACTGATTTTTCTTTATAATCCTTATAATTTTTACCTTCCGTTTTTTGAGGTCGTTCTATGTCAGACTCATCTTGTATTATCATCGCTATCACGGGGGCATCCGCTTCTGGCAAAAGCTCCATTGCTTCCACCGTTCATAAAGAACTTTGCAACGACCTAGGTTGTGAAGAAATTGGGATTATTGCTGAAGACAGCTACTATAAAGATCAAAGCCATTTAGAGATGAGTGAGCGAGTAAAAACCAACTATGACCACCCGAGTTCAATGGACAGAGATTTACTCATTCAACACTTAAAAGACTTAAAAAACGGAACTGCCGTAGATATTCCAGTCTATAGTTATGTTGATCACACCCGAACAGGCGAAACCAAGCACTTCACGCCGAAAAAAATTGTGATTTTAGAAGGGATCTTATTGCTTACTGATGAGCGAGTTCGCCAATTAGCCGATATTTCTGTGTTCGTGGATACACCATTAGATATTTGTTTTATTCGCCGTTTACAACGTGACATGGAAGAACGTGGTCGTTCATTACAATCTGTGATTGATCAATATCGTGCAACTGTGCGCCCAATGTTTATGCAATTTATCGAACCATCAAAACAATATGCGGATATCGTGATTCCGCGCGGTGGTAAAAACCGTATTGCGATTAATATGTTAAAAGCTCAAATTCTTCATTTATTAAACCAAAAATAGGAAAAATCATGCGTCTTTGCGATACCGATATCGAACGCTATCTAGATGATGGCATTATTTCTTTAACGCCTCGTCCTGAAAATGACAAAATCAATGGGGCAACCATTGATGTGCGTTTAGGCAATTCATTTCGCGTATTTCGTGAACATTCCGCACCTTATATTGATTTAAGTGGCCCGAAAGAAGAAGTCTCTGCTCAACTTGAATCAGTGATGAGTGACGAAATTATTATCGGTGATGATGAAGCCTTCTTCTTACACCCTGGTATGTTGGCATTAGCAACCACATTGGAGTCAGTGAAACTCCCTGCCAATATTATCGGTTGGTTAGATGGTCGTTCTTCACTTGCTCGTTTAGGCTTAATGGTCCATGTTACTGCTCATCGTATTGATCCAGGTTGGGAAGGTAAAATTGTGTTGGAGTTCTACAACTCCGGCAAATTACCTTTAGCATTGCGTCCAAATATGGTGATTGGTGCATTGAGTTTCGAAGTGTTAAGTGGCCCAGCAGCTCGTCCTTACATCAGCCGTAAAGATGCCAAATATAAACATCAGCAAAATGCGGTGGCTAGCCGAATTAATGAGGACTAATCAATGAAAAAGATCGCAATTAGCCTGTTGATCGTGCTGTTTGCGATCTTTGCTTTTTTCTACATTCAACTTAATCAACTGAAAAATAGTATTGCCGATCATTTAACGCAATACGATATTCAAGCACATGATTTTTCACTAAGCCTTCTACCTCAACCAACGGTAAATTTATCGGGTTTGAAATACCATCAACTTTCAGCTGAAAACATTGACGCTAAATTTGCGCTCTTCCCGCTTTTATCAGGCAATCCGATTTTAGAAGAAATCCAAATCACTCATTTTAAACTGAGTGAACAAGCCTTAAACCATGCCAATATTCATGGCCGTTTTACTGATTTTTCACTTAAAAATATTTTTAACCAAAACATTGCATTTAAAGGTGAAAGTGCGGTTACTCTTTCTCTTTATAAACCACTTTATGGCACAAACACGCAATATCAATTTGCATTCAGCAAGGGAAATATTAACCTAAACCATCAAGGCAAGAATTTGATTCAATTTGTTAATGCCCGTTTAAATCAACAGCCACTCGGTTATATCGAAACTTATGTTGATTTTTCAAAACCAGTTAAAACCATCAATGCCTATTTGCAACCTGATTGCCAGAATTGTTTAGCCACCTTTAAATTTAGTCATAAAGATCTACAAAGTGCGGTCAATTTTTCTGGTAAAAATTTCCCAATGGCGCAACTTATCGCCTTGCTAAACTTCCCTAATACATTAACAGGTAATGCTGATTTTAATATCCAACTCGCCCTAACCAATTCAGAACTCACCAAAGGGGAATTCTATTTCGATGCTCAAAATGGTGAAATTTTAGGATTGAACTTATTGGATATGGCAGCACAGTATTTACCGATTAATTACAACAGCGATTTAACCGCAAGTAGAAATATGAATACGCCTTACGAGCGTTTAGAGTCGCGTCTTTCATTCGAGAATCACTTGCTTAAAGTAGATAAAATGAACTTAAAAACAACCGCACTTTTAGGTGAAGGTTCTGGAGCCATTGATTTAGATAATGTACAATGTGATGTCAATTTAACCTTAAGATCCACTAACGAAAAATACAAAAAGCTGGCATTGCCTATTCGCTTTTTCGATAGTTGCTACTCACCACAATATAAGGTGAATATTGACCAAAACTTTCGTCATCAATTGAAAGAATTAATTAAAGAGAAATTAAAATAATGTCATTTTATCAGAAAGCAGAAAGAACTAAATATTGGCGCGTAGTTATCATGGCTTGCGCCGCTTTTATTTTTAACACCACGGAATTTGTGCCAGTTGCGTTACTCACAGACATCGGACAAAGTTTTGATATGCAAAGCTCCGATGTGGGTTTAATGATGACCGTTTATGCTTGGACTGTCATGATCATGTCTTTACCCGCCATGCTCGCGACAGGCGATATGGAACGTAAAGGCTTATTGCTGAAACTTTTCGTTATTTTTATCATCGGCCATATTATCTCGGTCATTGCGTGGAATTATTGGATTCTTCTCATTGCTCGTATGTGTATTGCGGTAGCGCATTCACTCTTCTGGGCAATTACCGCATCATTAGTGATGCGTGTGGCACCGAAGAATAAGAAAACACAAGCAATTGGTATGCTCGCTATCGGTACATCCCTTGCGACTATTTTAGGCTTACCATTAGGCCGTTTAGTCGGTCAATTAGTTGGTTGGCGTATTACTTTCGCAATCATTGCAGCATTAGCTTTGGTTGTGATGGTATTTATTATGCGTTTATTACCAAACCTACCAAGTAAAAATGCAGGCTCGTTATCTAGTCTGCCGATTTTAGCAAAACGTCCATTACTTATTGGACTTTATGCCACAACGGTAATCATTGTTTCAGCACACTTTACCGCTTATACCTACATTGAACCCTTTATGGTTCAAATCGGCGAACTCGATCCAAATCTTGCGACAATAATTTTGTTGGTATTTGGGGTTTCTGGCATTACCGCAAGTGTGATCTTTAACCGCTTATACCGCTTTGGTCCAACCCAATTTATCAGTACGGCAATGATTTTATTGGCAGTCTCTTTAGCATT
Organism: Haemophilus sp. HMSC068C11; assembly: GCA_905371285.1. GTDB lineage: Bacteria > Pseudomonadota > Gammaproteobacteria > Enterobacterales > Pasteurellaceae > Haemophilus_D. The sequence continues at coordinate 8,773 of CAJPKS010000022.1, forward strand.
TATGCTTGTTTCTGCAACTTATACCGCCACCATGTTTACCCTTGCTTTTATTTGGGGTATTGGCATTTCTTGTATCGGACTGGCATTACAAATGCGTGTACTGCAACTTGCACCAGATGCAACAGACGTAGCAAGTGCCATTTATTCAGGTATTTTCAATGCGGGTATTGGTGCAGGCGCACTATTTGGTAATCAAATCGCTCGTCACATTGGTCTTGAATATATAGGCTTTAGTGGCGCGGCATTAGCTATGATTGCACTCGGCATCTTTGTCTTCTTCAATTTCCGCTATCGCGCTCAAAACACCTAAAAAAATGACCGCACTTACTCAAGTGCGGTCATTTTCTTTTCTCTTTTCTAATCAAGATGGAAGCAAGCAATGAGCTTACCATCAGGGTATTTTTCCAATTTAGGCTGCTCATTTCGGCATTTATCCGTTGCTTTCCAACAACGCGGATTAAAAGCACAACCTTTTGGCGGATTAATCGGGCTTGGTAATTCTCCAGTTAATTTAATCCGCTGGCGACGTAATTCAGGCGATAATCTTGGCGTTGCCGAAAGTAAAGCTTGCGTATAAGGGTGTTGTGGATTTTTAAAGATCTGCTCTTTTGTACCCATTTCAACACAGCGGCCTAAATACATCACCATCACCTCATCAGCAATATGTTCAACCACTGAAAGGTCATGGGAAATAAACACATAAGATAAACCAAGCTCAGCTTGTAAATCCATCATCAAATTCAGCACTTGCGCACGAACAGATACATCTAATGCAGAAACCGGTTCATCCGCTACAACCACGTCAGGATCAAGCATTAAACCACGAGCAATCGCGATACGCTGACGTTGTCCGCCCGAAAACATATGTGGATAGCGATCATAAAACTCTGCGCGCAATCCCACTTTCGCCATCATGGATAACACTTTTTCTTTACGTTCTTTAGCCGATAGATTGGTATTAATGACTAAAGGCTCTTCCAAAATTGTGCCGATTTTCTTACGCGGATTTAGTGATGCGTAAGGGTTTTGAAACACGATTTGGATTTTCTGACGGCGCAATGCTTTCGTTTCTTGATCATTCTCTAAGAAATTTTGCCCGTTGTAATACAACTCGCCTTCTGTCGGTTCTTCTATCATCGTCAATAGACGACCAAGTGTCGATTTACCACAACCAGACTCCCCCACTACAGCAAGGGTTTTACCTCGTTCTAAGGAAAAAGAGACGCCATCTAATGCTTTCACTTGCTGTGTTTTCGCAAACATCCCTTTTTTGACAGGATAATATTTTTTCAGCCCAATGGCATTGAGTAATGGTGCATTTTCTTGTGCGACATTAGACATTGCTAGGTTCTCCTTGGGCATTTAATGGGGTGTGACATTTTACTTGTCGATTTCCTATTTGACGCAATTCAGGTTCAACACTTCGACAAAGATCGGTCGCATACGGACAGCGTGGATTTAACAAACAACCTTGTGGGCGATCGTATTTACCTGGCACCACACCGGGTAAAGATTGCAAACGAGATTTACCTTCTGCAAACTCCGGTAAAGAACGCAATAACGCTTGAGTATAAGGATGTTTTGGCTCACGAAAAATATCTTCTGCGCGACCTTCTTCCACCACTTGTCCTGCATACATCACAATAATGCGATGCGCGGCTTCTGCGACTAACGCAAGATCGTGCGTGATCAGAATTAACGACATGCACTCTTTTTGCTGTAACTCAAGCAACAAATCTACAATTTGTGCTTGAATAGTCACATCCAGTGCTGTAGTTGGTTCATCTGCAATGAGCAATCTCGGTTTACAAGCTATCGCCATAGCAATCATAACGCGTTGGCTCATCCCGCCAGAAAGCTGGTGTGGATAGACATCAATACGTGATTCAGGATCAGGAATACCGACTAAGCGTAAAAGCTCTAAAGTGCGTTCACGGCGTTCTTTTTTGCTGCCGCCTTGATGCGCTTTAATGGCTTCCATAATTTGGAAACCGACTGTATAAGCGGGATTTAAGCTTGTCATCGGGTCTTGGAAGATCATGGCAATATCTGCACCAATCAATTCTTGCTTTTCTTTTGGTGCTAAGCTCAAAAGATCTTTCCCTTCAAACGATAAGCCTTTCGCTGAAACACGACCAGGAAAATCAATTAAGCCCATCACGGCAAGGGAACTCACGGATTTCCCCGAGCCCGACTCGCCAACAATACCTAATACTTCACCTTGATTAACTTGATAGCTAATGCGATCCACTGCTTTAAAAGGTGCTTTTTCATCACCAAAGTGAACAGAAAGTTCTTTTACATCTAATAATGCCATTCTGCCCCCCTATTGTTTTAATTTTGGATCGAGCGCATCACGCAACCCGTCGCCCATTAAGTTGAATGCTAAAACAAGCGATAAAATCACTAAACCTGGAATCGTAACCAACCAGTTGGCCGCCTGCATAAAACTACGCGATTCAGATAACATAGTCCCCAATTCCGGTGTTGGTGGTTTTGCACCAATACCTAAGAAACCTAAGGTTGCTAATTCTAAAATGGCATTAGATATCCCCATTGTCATTTGCACAATGAGAGGCGCAAGGCAATTCGGTAAAATGACAATAAACATCAAGCGTAATACGCTTGCTCCCGCTACACGCGAAGAGGTGACATAATCTCTGTTTTTCTCATTTAATACCGCTGCACGTGTTAAGCGCACATAACTTGGAATCGAAACCACGGCAATCGCCAACGTCGCATTGGTTAAAGAAGGCTCTAAAATTGATACCACCACAATGGTTAAAAGCAAGTTTGGGATAGCCAACATAATGTCAATAAAACGAACGATTAATGTATCCAATGCGCCACCATAATAACCGGCAAGCAAACCTAGGCTCGTTCCTAAAATGCAAGATAGTATGACAATAATGAAACCTGCAAAAACAGAAATGCGCGTACCATAAATAATGCGAGAAAGAATATCTCGACCAATGTCATCTGTACCCAGTAAATAAGCTGAATTGCCGCCTTCATACCAAGCTGGTGGTAACAATAAGGCTGAACGATTTTGTTCGATAGGATCAAAAGGTGCAATCCAAGGGGCAAAAATACTGATTAATGCTACAGCAAGAATAAAAGTGAGCCCAATCACTGCCCCTTTATTTTGTTTGAAATAAAACCAAAACTCCTGCAACGGTGTGCGAGGCGTAATCGTTTCAATAGATAAAGTTTGTTCCGTCATTAATAAGGCTCCTTATTGATGGCGAATACGTGGGTTTACCACGCCATAAAGTAAATCGATCGTCAAATTCACTACAATAATAATTGTAGCAATAATCAACACGGCGCCTTGTAAGACAGGATAATCACGATTGGAAATCGCATCAATAATCCATTTACCAATACCCGGCCATGAGAAAATCGTCTCAGTTAAAACTGCACCAGATAATAGCTGTCCTACAATCAAACCCACCACTGTCACAACAGGGATAAGCGCATTACGTAGCGCATGGACAATCACAATTCGGGTATAACTTAAGCCTTTCGCTTTTGCGGTACGAATATAATCTTCACCTAACACTTCCAACATCGAAGAACGTGTCATTCTGGTAATCACCGCAAGTGGAATGGTGCCTAACACAATAGACGGGAGAATCAATGACTTAATGGCATTCCAGAAAGCGCCCGGTACGCCTGAAAGCCAAGTATCGATTAACATAAAACCGGTTGGTGTATCGATCCAGAAACTGTCGTCTAAACGTCCCCCTTGTGGCAAACCAAACCAAGGTGAAACATATAAGATCAAAATTAATCCCCACCAGAAAATTGGCATGGAATAACCCGTTAAGGACATGGCTGTCACGGTATGAGAAATCCAGCTATCTTTCTTGACAGCAGCTATCGTTCCTAGCGTAATACCGGCAATTAACGACCAAAATAGTGCAAAGAAAGCCAATTCAAACGTGGCAGGGAAAAGTGTGAAAAACTCCCTCAGAACAGGTTGTTGGGTGCGGAATGATTCACCGAAATCGCCTTGTATTACATTACCAATATAATTGAAATATTGTTGATACAACGGTAAATCCAGACCAAGTTGCTTCATCATTTGTTGATGAACTTCGGGTGTTAAACCTCGCTCTCCCATCATAATCTCCACGGGATCGCCCGGAATAAAATGAATGAGAGCAAAAGTCACAAAAGTAATGGCGATAAAGGTAGGAATCACCATTAAAATACGTTTTAAAATAAATTTAAACATCTACTTCCCACATGATAAAAGTGCGGTCGTTTCTGCGAACGTTTTCGCACTGGCATATTGAATATGAACACTAATATTCATACTCGTTGCAATAAAATCCTCCCGATTCTACCGCACTTTTTCTAATTTTGCCAAATGCGCAATCAGCCACTTAATGCCTTGAGCTTGGAAAGCAATTTGTAAACGGGTGTTATTATCTGAGCCTTCAACGTTTATAACTGTGCCCAAACCAAACTTTTCATGTTTCACTTTTTGCCCCATTTTCCATTCATTTTCTGGCAAACTCGTGCTTAAACTCCCTACTTTCGCTTGGTTTAATGCTCGAGTCACCGTTCCGCGCAAACGGATTTCTTGAATACACTCTGGTGGCAATTCTGTAATAAAACGTGAAGGCAAATGGCGTTCTTCTTTCGTGTAAACACGACGACTTTCCGCATAACAAATAGTGAGTTTTTGCTTAGCTCGTGTAATGCCCACATAAGCAAGACGGCGTTCTTCCTCCAAACGACCAGGCTCTTCAAATGAACGGAAGCTAGGAAATACGCCCTCTTCTACCCCAACCATAAAAACACGAGGGAATTCCAAGCCTTTTGCTGAGTGTAAGGTCATCATTTCCACACAAGATTGATGCGGCGAGGCCTGCTCTTCTCCTGCTTCTAAAGAAGCGTGAGTTAAAAAGGCGGTAAGATCGGTCATATCCTCGGCTTCATCAGGTTTGATAAATTCTCGGGTAGCCGTTACCAACTCTTCTAAGTTTTCAATACGGACTTCGCCTTTCTCGCCTTTTTCCTGTTTATACATATCGTATAAACCAGAATGTTTAATCACGAAATCGGTCTGTGCAAACAGTGGCATTTCGGCTGTATCAACCTGTAAAGAATTAATCAACTCTTGGAAACG
>CAJPKS010000023.1:0-13802 GCA_905371285.1 Haemophilus sp. HMSC068C11
AATAAGGGGGTTTGCGTAGTCATAAGGCACTCCATTTACATCTATTTTGCGTTTTAACAATAACATTTGAAAATATTTGGTTATAATCGCTAAAATAGCTTGAATTTACAAATCATTTTTTACATTTTTAAGGATTTTTTATGAAAACATTACAAGCGGGTGACTTAGCACCGCAATTCACCCTTTTAAATCAAGATAATCAACCGATTTCACTTAGCGACTTTAAAGGTAAAAAAGTACTCGTGTATTTTTATCCCAAAGCCTTAACACCAGGCTGTACAACTCAAGCCTGCGGCTTACGTGATGCTAAAAGTGAGTTAGAAAAATTAGGTGTGGTTATTTTAGGCATCAGCACAGATGCGCCAAAAAAACTGGCTCAATTTGTTGAGAAAAAGTCGCTCAATTTCACCTTGCTTTCTGATGAAGATCACCAGGTTGCCGAGCAATTTGGTGTATGGGGAGAAAAAAAATTCATGGGACGCACCTATGACGGCATTCACCGTATTAGCTTCCTCATTGATGAACAAGGCAAAATTCAACACGTTTTTGATAAATTCAAAACAGGCGAACATCATCAGGTTGTCTTAGATTACCTGCAATCCCTTTAAATCCCCTCTCAAAACAACCGCGCTTTCTATGATTTACCTCAAAGTGCGGTCAAAAAAATAGCCATTTTTCTAATTTATATTTACGCTCTATTTTCCATTTGATAGAATTCTCAATCTAATTGAAATTCATTATCAATTCATTTTTTATTCTTTATTACACATAAAAGGACTATCAGATGCCAAAACTTTTTGAGTTTTTAGAACAATATAGTGATTACATTATTATCGGGCTTTTACTTCTTATGAGCGTAATTATGCTTGCTACTGTAATTGAGCGCTTTATCTTTTTAAGCCGTATCAATGTCGCTAAATATTCCAATATCCATTCGCTTGAAATTGATTTAAATCGCAATATGACGATCATTTCAACAGTTGGTGCAAACGCACCTTATGTGGGCTTGTTAGGAACAGTAATTGGTATTTTGTTAACCTTCTATCAAATTGGTCAAGCTGGCGGTGATGTCGACGCTGGCGCAATCATGATGCATCTCTCTCTTGCATTAAAAGCAACCGCACTAGGTATTTTAGTCGCAATTCCATCTATGATGTTCTATAACGGCTTAGGTCGTAAAGTAGAAGTTAACTTATTGAAATGGAAAGTATTAAACGCTCAAAAAGATAAGGAATAATCGTGAAAAAATTTGATGAAATCAATATTATTCCTTTCATCGACATTATGTTGGTGTTATTAGCGATAGTGTTGATCACCGCATCCTTTATTTCTCAAGGAAAAATTCAAGTCAATGTGCCCAAAGCCAGTTCAACGGTCGCATTCAAATCAGATGAATTAGCCAAATTATTAACCGTGACGGCAGATAAACAACTTTATTTTAATGATAAACCGATCTCCCAAGAAGCCCTTGAAAAAGAGATCGCGAGCTGGAATAAAGATCAGAAAGTCACATTAAAAATTGATGCAGAAGCCTCTTTCCAGGATTTTGTGACGATTACTGACATGTTATCGAAAAACGACATTAAAAATGTCGCGATTGTTTCGATGAAAGATAAAGGTTCACCAAACAAAACAACGCAAGAAAATGAAACAAAAAATACGCCAACACTAGGCGGAGTTGCACGTGGAGGCGTTGGAGTAGGACATAATCAATGAACAGCCAACAAGCGAAACGATCATTATTAGGTTTGGTTATTTCTCTATTGGTTCATGGTGCCATTGTAGGTGCATTGCTTTGGAATTGGCATAAGCCAAGTGAAGCGGCAAGTAATGCGGAAGGCGAAATTTCTACAACGATTTCAATGGAAATGATTCAAGGAATGAGAGTGGAAGAACCAGCTCCAGAGCCGGAACCTGAACCTCAACAGGCAGAGCCTGAACAGGAAAAACAGGAAACTGTCGCGGATCCGACAAAGCAACCGGAACCCGAGAAGAAAAAAGAGCCTGAGAAAAAGCCAGAAAAACCAATTGAAAAACCGAAACCAAAACCGAAAGAGAAGCCCAAAGAAAAACCTAAAAATGAGGTAAAAGCAGAGAAAGCGGTAGAAATGCCGAAGAGCTTACCAATTGGCGATAAGAATATTAATTCAACGGCTACGGCAAATTCTAAAGCAACGACCACAGGACAACCTGGTACAAATGGTGTTCAAGGTGGCTCAGGTGCCAATACGGATGAGCTAAATGCTTATCGTGCGGCTATTCGACGTGAAATTGAACGGCACAAACGCTATCCTGCTCGTGCGAAGATGATGCGTAAACAAGGTGTTGTGAGCGTGAGTTTTAGCGTAGGGGCAGATGGCTCCTTATCAGGAGAACGAGTAACGAATTCCTCTGGAGATGAAAGCTTAGACAACGCAGCACTGGAAGCGGTGAGAAGTGCGAGACCTGTTGGTCCAAAACCAGCTGGATTTACCTCTTCAGTCAGTGTACCAATTAGCTTCACCATTCAATAGATAAATAAAAAGGCGAACATCATGTTCGCCTTTTCTTTTGCTAATCTTAATTAGCCCATACCGTATTTTTTCAATTTCTTACGCAATGTACCACGGTTAATGCCGAGCATGTTTGCTGCACGGGTTTGGTTACCGCGGGTGTATTGCATAATCATATCTAACATCGGGTGTTCAACTTCCGCTAATACTAATTCGTAAAGATCATTCACATCTTGACCATCTAATTGTGATAAGTAATTGCGTAAAGCTTGTTTTACTGAATCACGTAATGGTTTGTTTGTTACTTGTGATTGAGAGTTTAAAACTGAAACGGTTAACGCTTCAGACGGACTACGTTGTTGTTCTAACATTTTTCTTTATCCAAAATTGAATTTAAAAAATCTTCCAGCACAATTAACTGCTCTTTCGGTTCATTAATTGCGTTAAAAGTCTGTCTAAAAACGGAATCGGGTTGAATTCCCTGTAAATACCAAGCGACATGTTTGCGGGCTATTCGATAGCCTTTTTGCTCGCCATAGAACTGATGAAGTTCTTGAATATGACGCAAAATATGACCGCACTTTTCACGTAAACTTGGTGTTTGAATTATCGAATCATGTTCCACTAAGGCCTCGACGGCTTGAAAAAGCCATGGATTGCCTAGTGCGGCACGACCGATCATTATTGCATCGGCACCTGTGTACTCAAGTACCTTTTTCGCTTTCGAGGCAGAATCAATATCACCATTCGCAATGACTGGAATTGAAATTGATTGTTTGACTGCTCGAATATTGTCGTATTCCGCTTCCCCTTCAAATAAGCATTCTTTCGTCCGCCCATGAATGGTTAAAGCTTGAATACCAGATTGTTCTGCAATTTTGCCGATTTGCACACAGTTTCGATTTGCCTTATCCCAACCTGTGCGAATTTTTAACGTCACAGGCACATCAACGGCATTCACCACTTCTTTTAAAATTTTTTCCACTAAATCAGGAAATTGAAGCAGTGCAGAGCCCGCTAATTTTCGATTTACTTTCTTTGCGGGACAGCCCATATTGATGTCGATAATTTCAGCACCATAGGCTACATTAATTGCTGCAGCTTGGGCCATTTCTAAAGGATCAGAACCTGCGATTTGCACCGCATTTAATCCTAGCTCTTCACTATGTGCTAAACGAAGTTTCGATTTCTCTGTATGCCAAACTTGTGGATTAGTGGACATCATCTCTGAAAACGTTAATCCTGCACCATAATGGGCACATAAACGTCGAAAGGGCTGATCCGTGATACCTGCCATGGGTGCCAATAAAATACGATTTTTTAATTCGTAAGAACCAATTCGCATTTTATGTTATCCCCAATTACAAGTCCTATCTCCAGCAAGTCAGGCCACAATAGCAACCGACAAGGGGTGCTATATTACGCATTTTTCTTTTTTTTGCAAAGTGAATTTTGTTCAAAAAATGCACTTTTTTTAATTGACAAAAAGAAATTAAGCCGATTTTAATTTACCTGTAATACGGCACCATTCCTCTTTCACTGCAACAGGATCTAAATCAAATGATTGTGTATAAGCATCACATACCGATTGTGCTTGTGTTTCTAAAATACCAGATAATCCTAGATCTCCGCCCTCTTTCACTAATTGAGAAATAATTGGGTAAAGTTCTTTTAATGGCCCAGCAAGAATATTCGCCACGACGACATCTGCTTTTAAATCGGCAGGTTTATCATCGGATAGGAAAAGCTGAAGACGATTTGCCACCCCATTTTGTTTCGCATTATTACGACTTGCGAGAATCGCCTGTGGATCGATATCAATACCAATCGCATTTTTTGCGCCTAATTTAAGAGCCGCAATAGCAAGAATTCCTGACCCACAACCAAAATCGATGACAGTTTTGCCTGTTAAATCTAAACCATCTAACCACTCTAAACAAAGTGCAGTTGTCGGGTGGGTACCTGTCCCAAAAGCTAAACCAGGATCAAGCATCACATTCACCGCATTTTGATCTGGCACTTCACGCCAGCTTGGGCAAATCCATAAACGTTGACCAAATTGCATTGGGTGGAAGTTATCCATCCATTCACGTTCCCAATCTTTATCCTCGATTTGCTCGATTTTGTAAGCGGTATTTTCATCTAAATGATGGGCTTGTTTAAGCAAACTCACAATTTCATTCATATCGGTTTCTGCATCAAACAAGGCAATCACATCGGTGTTTCCCCACAAACGTGTTTCGCCCGGAAGTGGTTCAAAAATCGGTGTATCTTGGCTATCCATAAATGTGACCGAAACTGCGCCGATTTCTTCTAAAAAATCGCTAATTTTCTCAGCTTTTTCATTTGTACTATTTAAGCGAATTTGAATCCACGCCATCTTCTTTTCCTTTTAATTAATTTCTTTATGTAACCATCTGGGTAATAAACTTACGCCTAGGGCTGAAACCACAATAATGATAATCCCAAGTGCTGAAACAAGTGAAACCTCTTCGTTGAGTAATAATACTGCCAAAAAGACACCGAAAATCGGCTCAAGTGCGGTCAAAATTCCCGAGATTTTTGCATCCACTGAATTTAAGCCTTTATTCCACAACCAAAAAGCAAACCAACTACATGCTACACCGAGATAAATCAAACCGAAGAAACCAAGCCAGTTAAAATGAATATCCCAGTTTTCCGTCAGCAATAAAGTAAAGGGCAACATGGTGATAGCGGCTAACACTATCGAAATTGATGTATAGGCTTGTGCTGAAACCGTTGCCACCACTTTTTTCGTCCAACGCAAACAACAAGCAAACACAATACTTGCCGCCACTACTAAGGAGCAACCCAATAAACTAATTTCACTTGAGCCTTCATTGCCCTGCCCACCTAAAATTAAAATGGCTACGCCTAAAAAGGCAAAAGCCCCACACAACCAATGATACCATTTCGCACGATCTTGAAATAAAAAATGCCCAATGAAAATCACACATAATGGTTCTAATCCAATCATGGTCGTTGCACTCGCCGCGCTTGTATATTTTAAACCAATGAATCCCAGCAAAAAGGTCGCGGTATAATTGAAAAAACCTAGCCACCAAAGCTGTTTTCGCATCGGTTTAGACACGCCTTTCCAACGACGAAAAAAGAGTGGCATCACAATAATCGCCGCCATTAATAAACGGGCTTGGATCATCAAAATGGTGTCCATCATTGTAAAGGTGTATTTAGCAGCAACAAAGGAACTACTCCAAATAAACAATGCTAGGATCTGGTAAATCATAAAGTGCGGTCCATTTTTACTGTTTTTTTGCGCCGAATTGGTTACCCAAGATGAAAGCAATCAAGCCAAATACAAGTGCAGGTACAATGGCATTAAAACCAAATAGTTTGATACCAAATTGAGTCAGTAGCACATAACTACTTAATCCCACCACCATTGAGCTTATTGCACCTGCTGCATTTGCTTTATCCCAATAAATACCTAATACAATCACCCAAAGGAATGCTGCTTCTAATCCACCGAAAGCAAATAGATTCAACCAAATAATCATATCAGGTGGATTCAGTGCGGCAAGAATTAACAACGCCGATAAAATTAGTGTAATGACTGATGAAATACGGCTAATTCGTTTTTCATTCTTCGCGGCTTCAGGTTTGCTTGCAAGATATAAGTCTTTCACAAAAATTGAGGAGGATTGAATGAGTTGCGCATCAACTGTGGACATAATCGCCGACATCGGTGCGGCTAAGAAAATCCCTGCAACAATAGGAGGAAGCACTTCCAACATTAAGGTTGGAATGACTTTATCTGACACCGTTAAATCTGGCACAACAGCACGACCTAAAGCGCCCGCCAAATGCATCCCTAACATAATCACTGAAAGGACAATCGTACCAATGAGCATGCCTCGATGTAAGGCTTTACTATCTTTGAAAGCCATGCAACGCACGGCTGTATGTGGTAAACCAACCACACCGAAACAGACTAAAATCCAAAACGATGCCATAAATTGAAAATCAAGCATCTCATTCGGGCCGTAAGGGCTTACTAAGCTCGGATCAATTTCAGTTAATTTATTGACCGCACTTTCTACGCCACCGAGATGGTAAATAACGCCCACTAATAGCACGATTGTGCCAAAAATCATTACCGTACCTTGAATCGTATCCGTTAACACGACGGCTCGGAAACCACCAATAAACGTATAAATGCCAACCGTTAAGGCAAAAATAAGCAAGGCATGAGTGTAAGGAATCCCTATCGTGGTTTCGAGCAATCTCGCCCCACCAATAAATTGCACAACCATAGCAGCAAAAAAGGCAAGCAACAATGCTAGACTGGAAATCCAAACGAGATATTTATTTTTATAACGATAGAGAAATAAATCATTGATAGTAAGCGCATTGGTCTCACGAGAAAGTAATGCAAACTTTTTGCCCAATGCACCTAAGGCTAACCACACAGCCGGCACTTGGATCATGGCGAGTAATACCCAACCTAGCCCATATTTATAAGCAGCCCCTGGTCCACCAACAAAAGAACTGGCACTAGCATAAGTGGAAGCCGTTGTCATCGCAAGGACAAAGCCTGTCATGGAGCGATTTCCTACATAATATTCCGTAAGGAAATCACCTTTACTGCGTTTTACATAAGCAAATAATGCCGCGCCAAAGATGAAGACTAAATAGATAGCTAATGGGAGAATAATACCTAAATTCATTATTTATTCTCCTTTGACTCAACATCTAGCGGGATATCTAAAAAGACAATTTTGACAATCCAATACCCAATGACCACAAACAAAATGGGTAAATAAATACAGGATAATTCAAACCATAACGGAAAACCTATCGGCCCGGGTGAATCTTTCGGGAGATAAGCGCACACACACCACCCAATCACATAAAAAATTGCTAAACCTAATGCCCAGCGAGCTTCCTTAGCCGCTTGCTTATACCGTTGTGAAAGTTCCATTTTGAGTTCCTATTAAAAAATTTTACCGTCAGATAATTATTCAACGATAAACAAAAAGGCAGAAATACTCTGCCTTTACCTTAAAATTATGAATTAATCATACATCCCTAATTTCTTCTCTAAATAGTGGATATTCGCACCACCTTTTTGGAAGTTTTCATCTTCAAGAATGAGTTCATGAAGTGGGATATTTGTTTTGATACCATCAATGATTGTCTCTGATAATGCATTTTGCATACGACGGATTGCGACATCACGCGTATCACCGTATGTGATTAATTTTGCGATCATAGAATCGTAGTGTGGTGGAACGGTATAACCAGCATATACATGAGAATCCCAACGAACCCCTAAACCACCTGGTGAGTGCAAGTGAGCAACTTTACCTGGCGATGGTAAGAATGTTTTTGGATCTTCTGCATTGATACGACATTCAATTGCATGACCTTTTACTTTAATATCTTCTTGTTTATAAGAAAGTGGTAAACCAGCCGCAATACGCAATTGTTCTTTCACCAAATCCACACCGGTAATCATTTCTGTTACTGGGTGTTCTACTTGAATACGAGTATTCATTTCGATGAAATAGAACTCACCATTTTCATATAAAAATTCAAATGTACCTGCACCGCGATAGCCAATTTCAACACAAGCCTTCGCACAGCGGGAACCAATATCACGACGAACTTCTTCGGTAATACCTGGTGCGGGTGCTTCTTCTACGACTTTTTGGTGACGACGTTGCATAGAACAATCACGCTCTGCAAGGTAGATTGCGTTACCGTGTGTATCCGCTAAAACTTGGATTTCAATATGGCGTGGATTTTCTAAATATTTTTCCATATAAACCATATCATTGTTAAACGCTGCTTTTGCCTCAGCTTTGGTCATCGCAATTGATTCTTCAAGTGCATCTTCGCTACGAACGACACGCATACCACGACCACCGCCGCCGCCAGATGCCTTGATAATAATTGGATAGCCAATACGTTTTGCAATCTCTTTATTTTTTGCGATATCGCTACCTACTGGACCATCAGAACCTGGAACACAAGGTACGCCCGCTTTTTTCATTGCCTTAATCGCAGAAACTTTATCACCCATTAAACGAATGACATCTGCTGTTGGACCGATAAAAGTAAAGCCTGAACGCTCAACTTGCTCTGCAAAATCTGCATTTTCAGAAAGGAATCCATAACCAGGGTGAATAGCATCCGCACCAGTTACTTCTGCAGCTGCAATAATAGCTGGAATATTTAAATAACTTTTTACAGATGGAGCAGGTCCAATACAGACTGTTTCATCTGCAAGTAACACGTGTTTTAAATCACGATCAGCGGTAGAGTGAACCGCCACAGTTTTAATGCCTAATTCTTTACAGGCACGTAAAATACGCAGTGCAATTTCACCACGGTTAGCAATCACAACTTTTTCTAACATAACAATTTCCACTTGTGTGAAAAAATGGCGAGAAAGCTCGCCATTTCAGATTGATAGGGATTATTCGATAACGATCAATGGTTGATCAAATTCAACCGCTTCGCCATCATTTACTAAGATTGCTTTTACCACACCAGCTTTATCTGCTTCGATACGGTTCATCATTTTCATTGCTTCAACGATACAAAGTGCATCGCCTACTTTGACTGTTTGTCCCACTTCTACGAAAGCTTTCGCTTCTGGGCTTGGGCTGCGATAGAATGTACCCACCATTGGTGAACGTACTTGGTGACCAGACACTTCAGCTGCAGGCGCTTCCGCAGGTGCAGCCGCTGCAGGTGCTGAGGCTGCTGCCGGAGCCGCAACCGGTGCGACTGGCGCCGCTGCATATTGAATTGCAGCAGGTGCAACAGCTGGTGCCGCACGACTAATACGTACTGTACCTTCTTCTTCTTGCACTTCTAATTCAGTGATACCCGATTCTTCTACTAATTCAATCAGTTTTTTGATTTTACGAATGTCCATACGTTCTTCCTAAAAATAATAATGAATTGTTAACCGCACTTTCAGAATTGATTTCCAAAGTGCGGTCATTTTGAAACCTGTTTTTTTGTGTCGGCAAGATTACCGCAAAATCATGAACTTTGCGATAAATTTCTGCGAAAATCTGTAAATTTTGTGAAATTTTATGCTTTTTTATTTAAAAAATCTAACGCAAATTGGAGAGCAAACTCATAGCCTTTTACACCTAAGCCACAAATCACACCTTCAGCCACATCACTAAAGTAAGAATGATGACGGAATGGCTCGCGTTTATGTACATTAGACAAATGAATTTCGACAAAAGGAATTGACACCGCAAGCAACGCATCGCGCAATGCAACACTGGTATGCGTATAAGCTGCCGGGTTAATTAAAATAAAATCCACTTTCTGAAAACTTTGATGAATCTTATTAATTAACTTTTCTTCGCTATTTGCTTGGAAACACTCCAAATTCACACCATGCTGCTCAGCAAGTTTACCCACATTTTCTTCAATGGCAGATAATGAAAGTGAACCATAATGTTTTGGTTCCCTTGCGCCCAACATATTCAAGTTCGGGCCATTTAACAGCAAAATATTGAATTTTTTTGACATTTTCACATCCTTTAACTTGTGCGAATTATAGCGATTTTTTGTGTAATGGTGGTCGTATCTCTAGATAATTTTGGTAATAAATTCTGAATTTAGATCAATTAACGGTAAATCTGAGCCCGGCCATGCTCGTAATACCTGATGTTGCATCAAATTCAATGTATCTAATCCAGGCATCACGTTAGGCGTATATTGCGCAGCGATACGAGCGAGTTGCGTCAATCCAAGGCTACTTTCAATACTCGAGCTGATCACCGCTTTTATGCCTAAGCTATGCGCTTGTGCAATCAGCTTTTGACAATCTTGCAGCGAGCCAATCAATGTTGGTTTAATCACAATGGCGCTTAAGTGCGGTTCTTTTTCTAAAAGAAAATCTGGCTCTCGCACACTTTCATCCCAAGCAATATTAATACCTGTTTGAGCAGCAAACTGGCGGCTTTCTTCACGGGTTTTACAAGGTTCTTCCAAAAATTGAATGCGAGAACGATGTTGTAGTTTTACTTTCTCCGCAAATTTTAACGCCTTTTCCAAGGTCCATTGACGATTCGCATCTAGACGTAATTGCAAATCAGGAATGGCTTCAAGAAACATATCCGTAATCAAACCATCACGATTCGCTTCATACATACCGACCTTAATTTTAGCCACTTTGTCACCTGGCATTTGATTCAGTTCTGCATATAATTCATCAGGATCGCCATAGCACAACGGTGCAGTATGATAGTTACCTTCCTCATTTAAATAACGTTTCATCTCATCCATCGCCGTGCTAATACCAAAAGCAACAGAAGGATAACAACCATCAAGGGGGACTCTTGGAGCTTCGCAGCTTGCATGACACCAATTCGTCAGCCATTCAATGGCTTGCTCTTGCGCTTGTTCGATGGTTTCTTCGCTAAAACCAGGTAAAGGTGCAATTTCCCCCCAGCCATCACGGCTGCAAGCAACACGTACAATCAAACCTTCACGGCGTTTTAAAAAACGTCCACGTAAAATTAACTGACTATCGACGGGAATAGAATAACGATAAAGATTAAATGATTTGGTTTCCATCTTATTCTCCTTGATGGTAAAAGTGCGGTTAAAAACACACAGATTTTTAACCGCACGTATTCTATTTAAAAGGCACTTGTTTCATAAATAATTTACGTTTTACTCTCATAAATTCGTTTATGATTCTTTCAAAGACTGAAAATTTCGTTTGATTTTCACAAACCGACTCTCGACCTTTTTGCAAACTACTTTCAAAAGGCTTATCCGGATTCACAACAAAATCTTGCACACAAATCCCTGGTGAAAGCTGAACCACTTTATAATCCTTTAAATTCAAAAAATGCTCAAAGATAAGAGAATCAATGGCCACTTCAAGGGGTTTATTTTTCACCTGTTCGAGAAGATATTTAGCGCCTTTCGCTGTCACGGTATAACCCGCCGTTCCTGATTGCTTAAATGTTATGGGATAAATCTTTCTATCATACTTTGCTGGTCTAGGCGCGCGAAATACCATTCTTCCATTAGCTTCAAGCTTCAATACATCAATATCATCAGGCAAATAATCGACTTCTAACAGCTCTTTTGCATTCTCGCCTAAGTAAATATCATCTTCAAAAATATTGATATAATCTAAGTTCTTTTCTAATGCTAAATTCCATAGTGAGATATGACTTAACGCACAACCAATTTCCCCATCCCATAATTTAGCTTCTGAAGAGCGATCTAAAATAATATTAAATTTCTTTGCAACATCCTCAATACGATCTGGTGTCACTGCATCAAAAAATGAAAAAAGGATATTTTGCCGACCAAATTCTTGTTCAATATGTTTGCGACGTTTTGTTTCTCTGGTTAAGCTAATCACATAATTATGTTGTTTCACACAGGACATAAAATAATTCTAAAATATGAATAAGGATTGAGATATATCACGACAAGGCGGTTAAAAACACACAGATTTCTAACCGCACTTTTATGTTCAAATTAAGGATTGCGTCTAAATTTGCTGAAGTCTGGCGCGCGTTTTTCGTTGAACGCGTTACGACCTTCTTGACCTTCTTCAGTCATATAGAACAACATGGTTGCATTACCTGCGAGCTCTTGTAAACCTGATTGACCATCACAGTCTGCATTTAATGCGGCTTTTAAGCAACGTAATGCAATTGGGCTGTTACGTAACATTTCACGGCACCAACGCACGGTTTCTTTTTCTAAATCAGCATAAGGCACAACAGTATTCACTAAGCCCATATCTAATGCTTCTTGCGCATTATATTGGCGGCATAAGAACCAAATTTCTCGGGCTTTTTTCTGACCGACTAAACGGGCCATATAGCTTGCGCCCCAACCACCATCAAATGAACCTACTTTAGGGCCAGTTTGACCGAAAATCGCATTGTCTGCCGCAATGGTTAAATCACATAACATATGAAGTACGTGACCACCACCGATCGCATAACCTGCGACCATTGCCACCACTGGTTTTGGACAAGTACGAATATCACGTTGGAAATCCAATACATTTAAGTGATGTACACCGCTTTCATCTTTGTAACCGCCGTAGTCACCACGAATTTTTTGGTCGCCACCAGAACAGAATGCTTTTTCGCCTTCACCGGTTAACACAATCACGCCAATTTTTTCATCGAAACGCGCGTTAGAAAATGCATGGATCATTTCTTTGACTGTTTGCGGACGAAATGCATTGCGCACTTCTGGACGATTAATGGTGATTTTTGCAATACCATCAGTCGATTTGTGGAAACGAATATCGGTATAGCCTTCGCTATGATCAACCCACTCAACTGGTGCATATAAAACATCATCTTTTGGATTTTGCATTGTTCTTTCCTTTATAAGTGTAAAAAGTGCGGTCATTATAGCGGAAGTTTTTTAGTTCGGGAAAGAAAATCAATTATTGAAGACTTTACAATTATGTCGTTATTGTTAAAATTCCGCCATTCCAACTTTAGTAAGGAAATTTAAGTGAAAAAAATTATTTTTTTAAGTAGCATCATGTTATTAAATGCTTGTAGTTTATTTGGTTCATCACAATCAACTATTCCTGCTGAATTCGCACAAGCAGACTATCTCCTGTCTGATGCCAATGCGAAAACATGGGCTGTAGCAAGTAAACAAGCTGAACAATGTATCTATCCAAATTTAACTCGCATTCAGCAACAACATTTTGCCAAAGAAGATAGCTATATTCATTCCCAATATGTCTTTTTCTATCCGTTAGAAAAAATCATCGGTGAAGACTATGTAAAAATGATTCAAAAAGATGAAAAATCGATGAATTATGCGACCTACCAATTTAAAAAATTCCGCGCAGAAATTGGTGATGTCGATGCATTAGAACCCAAAGCTTGCCAAATCTTACGTACTCAGGCAAAAGAAGACTTAAATGTGGTGAAAGGCCAGTATGTAAATGGCATGGTAGATGAAACGAAAAATGATGACGGCACATTGAAGAAAACGGGTGATGGTATTGCAACCAATCAAAACAAATTCTTCTTTGATATTATTAAATGGGGTTCTGCCCTTCTTCTCTAATTTTTATTATTTTATATAAATTTATATCACTCTCACGGCGTAAATATTTTTACGCCGTTTTTATATCAAGAGAAAACGGTTGCGATCAAAAAAAGCTTAAATTTTCAGTAAAAAAACAAAATAGTCATTTAAATTAAAGCCATTTTCAGCTAGTCTAACAAGAATTAGTTTTACAAGGAGAAAACATCATGACAACGCTTTTTGATATTGCACAAAACTGGT
>CAJPKS010000024.1:0-13631 GCA_905371285.1 Haemophilus sp. HMSC068C11
AAACAATATCTTTCCCAGCTGGTTTTCAAACAAAATGTGACGCTTTCGGTTTCTGGTTACGATCGTTACCAACGTATTTTGGCAACGGTTTACCTGCAAGAACAAAACATCAACTTAGAAATGGTAAAAAACGGCATGGCGTGGGTTTATCCGCAATATGTTAAAAATCCACTCTACTTTCAGGCACAAGATTTTGCCCAACAACAAAAAATTGGCTTATGGCGAGATTCCAACCCTATTGCCCCTTATGAATGGCGAAAACAGAACAAAGCAGGCAAACATGGAGGTCAACATGGCTTTTGATTATCAATCATTTAAAAATGAATTTCCTTATTTTAAATCGTCAAATGCCGTGGTTTATTTGGATAATGCGGCAACAGCATTAAAACCTCAAGCACTAATTGATGCAACAAGTACTTTTTATCAATCGGCAGGCTCCGTGCATCGTAGTCAGTATGAAGCCGCACAAACAGCACAATATGAAAATGCCCGTCACTTAGTTAAAACCTTAATTAATGCAGAAGATGAAAAAGCGGTGATTTGGACTTCAGGAACGACGCATAGCATTAATTTAGTCGCTAACGGTTTACTCCCCTCTTTGCATACGGATGACGAGATTTTAATTAGCCAAGCAGACCATCATGCTAATTTTGTTACGTGGCATGAGACAGCGAAAAAATGCGGGGAAAAAATTCAAGTGTTGCCTATTTTGGATAATTGGTTAATTGATGAAAATGCCTTAATTGCAGCCTTAAATGAGAAAACCAAATTAGTGGCACTCAATTTTGTTTCCAACGTAACGGGAACAGAACAACATATCCAACATTTAATTCGAGTAATCCGTCAACATAGTAATGCGCTCGTTTTAGTGGATGCCGCTCAGGCTATTAGCCATATACAAATTGATTTGCAGGCATTAGATGCGGATTTTATTGCCTTTTCGGCACACAAAATTTATGGACCAAACGGCATTGGTATATTAAGCGGAAAATTAAGCTCACTTTCTATGCTACAACCGCTTTTTTACGGTGGAAAAATGATTGAGCGTGTATCCCATGAATGTATTACCTTTGCTGATTTGCCTTATCGATTAGAAGCCGGCACACCAAATATTGCGGGCGTGATTGGCTTTGGTGCAGTGCTAGATTGGCTCAAAAAATGGGATTTTCAGGCAGCCGAAGCTCATGCCATTGAGCTTGCTGAACAAAGTAAAGCTCGGTTAAAAAACTATCCAAATTGTCGTTTATTCAATTCACCGCAAGCAAGTTCTGTTGTATGTTTTGTTTTTGATGGGATTGCGGCTTCGGATCTTGCTACTCTATTAAGTGAACAAAAAATTGCGTTGCGTGTTGGCGAACATTGTGCTCAACCTTACTTAGCCCGCCTTGGTGAACGTACTACATTAAGACTTTCTTTTGCGCCTTATAACAGCCCACAAGATGTGGACGCTTTTTTTGCTGCACTAGATAAATCCTTAGAGTTATTAACATGCTAGAAAACATTAAACAGGCAAAAAATTGGGAAGATCGCTACCGTTTTATTATTCAAGCGGGTAAGCATCTCCCTCAACCTTCTCCTGATGAATTGGCTCAAATGCAATCGATTCAAGGCTGTGAAGCGGGACTTTGGTTTATGGTCATTCCACAACATGACGTCACGTTTCAATTTCAAGCTTACAGCGAAGCGCGCATTATGAATGGTTTGTTATACTTGTTGTTACAAAACATCAACGGCCAAACCCGAAACCAATTACAACAATTTAATATTCGTCAATTTTTTGATGAGCTTGGTATTGCCTCTCGCTTAAGTGAAACCCGTTTAAACGGTTTAAAACAAATCGAAGAAATCTTGCACAATCTGTAATTATGTATCTGATCGAACCCTTTTTTAAATTAACCGCCTTAGAAAACGATATTGGCCAACAAAGCCGTTTGCTCAATGTAGTTATCGATCAATGGCGTTATAACGGACAAATTATCGGCCGTGAAATTCCGCTTTATTTAACGGAGGAAGACAGCGAACAAGGTTTTTCGATGCGCGTTATTTGCCCTGAGCAAGATAGCCTCTTACCCGATAATAATAACCGAACTGTGAATCTGGCGATGGAAAATGCTGAAAAGTGCGGTCTAAAATTTCAAGGTTTTCAAATTATTGCCGATGATTTAAATGCAGACAGCACCGCAGAATGCAGCCATCCTGCATGGCAGATGCTTTATACCACACATTTGCAATCTTGCTCGCCATTGCATAGCGGAGATGATTTCTCCCCAATTCCACTTTATAAACAGCTAAAAAATCAACCGCACTTAAGCCAAGATTTGATTAAATGGCAGGAAAATTGGCAGGCTTGCGATCAGTTGCAAATGAATGGTTCAGCTTTAGAAAAAGAAGCGTTAAATGAAATCGCCGAGGTTAATAGCACGCTCAGCAAACATGGACGCTACCTTGCTGCTGAAATCGAAAAAGAAAGCGGCATACCGACCTATTATTATTTATACCGTGTCGGTGGACATTCTTTAGAATCGGAACAACAAAGCTGTTGCCCGCAATGTGGTGGCGATTGGACATTAGACGCACCACTATTTGATGTAATTTACTTTAAATGCGACCAATGTCGATTAGTCTCGAATGTGTCGTGGAATTTTTTATAACGCTTTCGTCATTCAGGAAAACAAATGAACTATCAAGATAAAAGCCTTCAATCTTTAAAACTCGGTCAAGCAACAGAATATGCTGCGAATTATGACCGCACTTTGTTACAACCCGTGCCTCGAAAACTCAATCGTGATGGCTTAGGCATAACTGAACAGCAGCCATTTTCCGAAGGGACGGATATTTGGACAGCCTACGAAATTTCTTGGTTAAATCCAAAAAGTTTGCCACAAGTAGCTATTGCCGATGTGGAAATTGATTATCGCAGTGAAAATTTAATTGAATCGAAAAGCTTTAAACTCTACTTAAATAGCTTTAACCAAAGTAAATTTGCTGATTTTGCTAGCGTAGAACGCACTATGCGTGAAGATCTAAGTGCTTGTGCTCAAGGCGAGGTCAAAGTACGTTTGCATCCTTTATCCCATTATCAAGGACAAAGTATTGATACTTTACCGGGCGATTGCATTGATGATCAGGATATCGAAATCCACAGCTACGAATTTGATGCAGACATTTTGCAAGATTGTACGTCCAATAACGTGGTGGAAGAAACCTTAGTAAGCCATTTATTGAAATCTAACTGTCTTATCACCAGTCAGCCGGATTGGGGAACCGTGCAAATTCATTATGTGGGTAAGCAAATCGATCGCGAAAAACTTCTCCGCTACATAGTGTCTTTCCGTCAACATAATGAGTTTCACGAGCAGTGTGTCGAGCGTATTTTCTGTGACTTGATGCATTACGCCAAACCAGAAAAACTCACCGTCTATGCACGTTATACGCGCCGTGGTGGATTGGACATTAATCCATTCCGTTCGAACTTTGAGGAAATTCCACAAAATTTACGTTTGGCAAGACAATAAGTAAAAAGAAAAAGTGCGGTGAAAATCAACCGCACTTTTTACTTTATACGTGACGTAAATCGTGAGCTTGTTGTAATAACTGACGACTTTCTTGCAAAAATTGATCAGAATATTCCCCAAACCATTCTCTCACTTGATGGAACGCATCAATAAATCCTTGGCGATCGCCTTTTTCAAAGAATTGTAACGCCTCTTCATAAGTTTGTTTCAAGCTTTCAATCACATCTAAATTTTCTGGCTTATCCATAATAATATCGGCATAAAGTGCCGCATCTTGGGCGAATAGACGACCAATCATGGCTAATTCCAAACGATAAATTGGGGAAGATAACGCCAATAAATTGCTTAAATTGACTGGTTGTTTGGAAAGATGCAGACCATTCGCAAAAGTGGAAAAGTGACGTAATGCTTGAATGTACGTCATATTGTGGTCGTGCTCTGCAGCATCAATTTGATAAATTTTTGCACCCCAGATTTGAATTTGCTCTAGCAACCATTCATAACGCTCCCTAAAGCGCCCATCACACCGTACAACCACTTGTTTTGCCATGCTCGCGATATCTGGGCCAAACATTGGATGTAGCCCAACCACTGCCCCTTTATGCACATCTAACATTTTAGCCAATGGCGCACGTTTCACGGAGGTGAGATCCGCCAGTAGCATATTTTCCGTTAAATAGGGTTTTAAACGTTCTATGGTTTCTAACGTGTGATCAATCGGTACTGAGATAATAACAACATCTGCATTCGTTAAAATGTGTTCTGCCACATCCCAATCATCACGATCTAAAATAGAAATGGGATAACCAGAAGCACGCAAATAGCGGGCAAATAACTGCCCCATTTTTCCGTAACCACCGACGATAACAATTTTGTTAATAGCTGGGTTCAGGGTTTTAAAACCAAATTGATTTTCATTGGAGTAAGATTCACGCATGAAACGACGGAGCACATCTTCGATGAGTTGAGGAGAGATTCCTGCTTTAGCCGCTTCTTCTCGGCGTGCTTGTAACATCGCTAATTCACGATCAGGTGCATAAATTGGTAAACCTTTTTCGTGCTTTACTTCGCCGACTTGGGTCACCAATTCGAGGCGTTTAGCAAAAAGTTGAATCAGTTCGCGATCGAGTGTATCAATTTCCTGACGTAAATGATTAAGGACATCCATAATTCACCTGTAATATCTTATTTACATAGATTGCAATTAAAAGGTTACAGGTGAGATTACTGGAATTAAAACAGAAAGGCAAATGATTAGAGAGATTGTGTAATCAAACGTTGTGGACGAATTACATTGTTATCATCGATAAGTGCCACGCCTAAAAAGACATTCTTGTCAGAAAACAACCGCACTTGACCATATAATTTTGCTTCATTAGCAAATTTGACACGTTGCCCAAAGCCGATACCTTTACTTTGTTCAGCATTTAACTGTAACGCTGGTAATTTGCTGACCGCTGTATCTGTCGGTAAAAGATGTTGATCAAGTTGAGCAAGATCACCTTGCTCTGCAAGCGCCTGCAAAGCATCCCATGTCATCATCTTTTCTGTTGGATAATCCGCAACCGCAGTTCGACGTAACACTGTCACATGAGCGCCACAACCTAACACTTCACCTAAATCATCCACTAATGTACGGATATAGGTTCCTTTCGAACAATGCACTTCTAAGGTTAGAAAAGGGGCTTGATACTCGATAAAGTTTAGCTCAAAAATCGTGATAGGACGTGCTTCACGTTCCACTGTAATGCCTGCGCGAGCATACTCATACAACGGTTTCCCATTGTATTTTAATGCAGAAAACATGGTCGGCACTTGCAAAATGTCACCACGGAATTGTTCAAGTGCGGTCAAAATTTGTGATGTTTCCACATTGACAGAATGCGTTTCGACCACTTGCCCTTCAGCATCCGAGGTATCTGTTCGTTCACCTAATTTTGCTGTAACCACATAGCGTTTATCTGCATCTAATAAAAACTGGGAAAACTTTGTTGCTTCACCTAAGCAAATAGGTAACATACCGGTGGCTAATGGATCGAGCGCACCAGTATGCCCTGCTTTATTCGCTTGGAATACGCGTTTCACCTTTTGCATAATGTCATTAGATGACATGCCTTGTGGCTTATCTAATAAAAATACGCCATCAATATCACGTCCACGCTTACGAGGTCTCGACATTAGTCATTTTCCTCAACGTGTTTTTTCTCGTCTTCACGAATCACGTTTGTCACTAAATTAGACATACGCATCCCTTCGACTAAGGATTGATCGTAGAAGAAACGAATTTCCGGCACAATGCGTAAGCGCATCGCTTTACCCACTAATGAACGGATATAAGGTGCTGCTTTTTCCAAACCTTTCATGCCTTGTGCTATCGCATCTTCATCATGATCAAATAAAAATGTGACAAACACTTTTGCATACGCCAAATCGCTTGATACTTCCACATCTGACACGGTTACCATGCCAATACGGGGATCTTTTACTTCACGCTGTAAAATGATGGCGATTTCTTTTTGTAATTCTTGTGCAACACGATCGCTGCGTTTAAATTCTCTTGCCATAATATAATATTTCTCTTATTAAAAAGCGGTCAAAAATACGTTGAATTTTGACCGCTCTTTTTATCGATTAGATTGAACGTTTAATTTCAACGACTTCAAACACCTCGATTTGGTCGCCGACTTTTACGTCATTGTAGTTTTTAACGCCGATACCACATTCCATACCATTACGGACTTCAGAAACGTCATCTTTAAAGCGACGGAGAGATTCCAATTCACCTTCAAAGATTACCACGTTATCACGTAATACACGGATTGGGTTGTTACGTTTTACTACACCTTCGGTCACCATACAACCCGCGATTGCACCAAATTTCGGATGTTTGAACACATCACGCACTTCGGCCAAGCCGATGATTTCTTGTTTGAATTCAGGTTGTAACATACCGCTCATCGCTGCTTTCACATCATTTAATAGTTCATAAATGATAGAGTAATAACGAAGGTCAATATTTTCTGCTTCGATAATACGACGAGCAGAAGCATCCGCACGTACGTTAAAGCCGACCATAATCGCATTAGAGGCCGCCGCCAAGGTTGCATCAGTTTCAGAAATACCACCTACGCCTGAGCCCACTACTTTCACTTTCACTTCATCAGTAGAAAGATCTTGCAATGATTGAATAATCGCTTCCACAGAACCCTGTACGTCCGCTTTCACAATAATGTTAAGCTCAGCCACATCACCTTCAGTCATATTGCTAAACATATTTTCAAGTTTCGCTTTTTGCTGACGAGCAAGTTTCACTTCACGGAACTTACCTTGACGGTGTAATGCCACTTCACGTGCTTTTTTCTCATCACGTACGACTGTTGCTTCATCACCCGCTGCAGGCACACCTGAAAGGCCTAACACCTCAACAGGGATAGATGGACCGGCTTCATCGATTTCTTTACCGTTTTCATCGCGCATTGCACGAACACGGCCATATTCAAAACCACAAAGTACGATATCACCTTTACGTAATGTACCAGATTGAACAAGAATTGTTGCAACCGGACCACGACCTTTATCAAGATAAGATTCAATCACAACACCGCTTGCCATACCGTCTTTTACAGCCGTTAATTCAAGTACTTCTGATTGAAGTAAGATAGCATCTAATAAATCATCGATACCCATACCTTTCTTCGCAGAAACAGGCACGAATTGTACATCACCACCGAATTTCTCAGAAATCACTTCGTGTTGAAGTAATTCTTGTTCTACTCGGTCTGGATTTGCTTCTGGTTTATCAATTTTGTTCACCGCAACCACTAAAGGCGCACCCGCTGCTTTCGCGTGTTGAATCGCTTCAATGGTTTGAGGCATCACACCATCATCTGCCGCAACAACAAGAACGACGATATCCGTTGCTTTCGCACCACGTGCACGCATTGAGGTAAATGCGGCGTGTCCCGGCGTATCTAAGAAGGTGATCATTTTACCGTCGTCCATTTCTACGTGGTACGCACCAATGTGCTGAGTAATACCACCCGCCTCACCTGCTGCAACTTTCGCTTTACGAATGTAGTCAAGCAATGAGGTTTTACCATGGTCAACGTGCCCCATAATGGTCACAACCGGTGCACGAGTTACTTTTTCAGCATTAACATCGCGATCGCCTAATACTTCTTCTTCAAGTTCATTTTCATTGCGAAGAATCACTTTGTGACCTAATTCTTCAGCCACTAATTGCGCTGTTTCTTGGTCAAGCACTTGGTTAATGGTTACCATTTCGCCCATCTTCATCATTGCTTTGATGATTTCAGTCGCTTTGGTTGCCATTTTATTCGCTAATTCTGCGACGGTAATCGTTTCACCAATAACAACATCTTGTTTCACAACCTGAACAGGTTTGGTGAAAGCTTGCTGCAATTCGGCACCTTTTTTACCATTTTTTCCTTTGCCTAACTTGCCGTCTTTTTGATTTTTACGGTTAGATTCGCGCTCATTTTTAGTGCCTTTCAGGTCATCGCGTTCTTTTTTCGCTTTAGCGACTTTATTTTTGCCACGGCCGCGATTTTCTTTACGACGTTCTTCTTCGTCTTCTGCTTCTAAAGCATAACGAGAGCTTAAATTATAATCCGTGTAATCTTCTGATGAACTATCATTACTTGAAGAGTCAGACTCAGCATAACGTTTAGCGTCTTCAGCCGCTTTACGCGCTTGCTCTTCTGCTTTTTGGCGAGCAAGTTCTTCCGCTTTACGACGAAGTTCAGCTTCTTCCGCTTTACGTTTTTCTTTTTCTGGATCAACAGATTTAGGTTTATTTTCAACCGCACTTGGTGCTGGTTTCGCAGCTTTTTCTGCTTCAGCCTTAGCTTTTTCGGCTTTCGCTTTTTCAGCGGCTAAACGTGCTTTTTCTTCAGCCGCTTTCTTTGCAGCCGCTTCAGCTTCTTGCTGGGCTTTTAATTTTGCTGCTTCTTCCGCTTTTTTAGCGGCATCTGTTGGCACTGTGCGTTTTTTACGAACTTCAACTTGTACCGCTTTTGCTTTGCCACCAGCAGTTGTGCTGCTTACGGTTGTTTTTGTTCTGCGTTGAATACTTAGTTTTTTCGGTGCATTCGCATCCGCATTTTTTACATCTTCAGTCATTATTAAACTCCTTACTCTTCGCTAAACCAGCAAATATTACGAGCAGCCATAATGAAATCAGCGGCCTGCTCTGCGGTTAATTCTTCGATATCAGCTAAATCATCTACACCTTGCTCCGCAAGCTCTTCAAGTGTAGTAATTTGTTTTTCAGCTAATTTAAAGGCAATATGACGGTTCATGCCTTCAAGATTTAATAAACGATCTTCGATATTCGCTTTTTTCAAGGCTTCTTCTTCTGCTGCAGCGGCTGCAGTAATCGCATCTTTCGCACGACCTTGTAACTCTTCGATAAGATCTTCATCTTCTAAACCATCAATTGCAGTCAGTTCACTCACAGGAACATAAGCCACTTCTTCTAAAGAAGTAAAGCCTTCATCTACTAAGATTTGAGCAAACTCTTCATCAAGACCTAATTTATCCATGAATAAATTTAATACTTTGGTATCTTCAGCTTGATGTTTTTCATTTAATTGTTCGGTAGTCATTACGTTTAATGTCCAACCGGTTAATTGTGTCGCTAAACGTACATTCTGACCATTACGACCAATTGCTTGTGCTAAGTTGTCAGCATTAACCGCAATATCCATTGAGTGGTTATCTTCATCAACGATGATTGAAGTCACATCAGCTGGCGCCATTGCATTGATCACATATTGTGCCGGATTGTCATCCCAAAGTACGATATCCACACGTTCACCACCTAACTCATTGGTAATCGCTTGAACGCGTGCACCACGCATACCCACACATGCACCAACTGGGTCGATACGTTTATCATTTGATTTCACCGCAATTTTTGCACGAGAACCAGGATCACGTGCTGCACCTCGAATTTCAAGCATTTCTTCGCCGATTTCTGGTACTTCAATACGGAATAACTCGATTAACATTTCAGGTTTTGCACGAGTCACAAATAATTGTGCGGTTTTGCTTTCTGGATTCACTTTATAAAGCACACCACGTACACGATCGCCTGGACGGAAATTTTCACGTGGAAGCATATCTTCACGCATAATCACGGCTTCAGCTTTATTGCCTAAATCTAAAATAATGCTTTCACGATTTACTTTTTTCACTGTACCAGTAACAATCTTACCTTCTTCAGAACGGAATTGCTCAACCACTTTTGCACGCTCTGCTTCACGGATTTTAGTGCTGATTACTTGGCGAGCGGTTTGCATTGCAATACGGTCAAATGCGATAGACTCAATTTGGTCTTCAACATAATCACCAAGTTGAATATTAGGATCTTCAAATTGTGCCGCTTCTAATGTCATTTCTTTTGTTGGCACTTTAACTTCATCCACAACCAACCAGCGACGGAATGTATCAAACTCCCCTGTTTTGGTGTTGATAGACACACGAATATCGGTTTCATAGTCATATTTTTTCTTCGTTGAAAGCGCAATTGCACTCTCTAACGCTTCAAAAATCTTTTCACGTGGTAATAACTTCTCGTTAGATACTGCTTCAGCAGCTAACAAAATCTCTTTACTCATTTTCCTTTTTCTCCTTTAAAATTTTGCGATTACATTGGCTTTTTGAATGTTGCCAAAAATAAGAACTTGTTCCTGACCATCAACAATAAGTGTCAACATGTCATTTTCAATTTTTTCCAATTTACCTTGCCATTTACGACGATCTAAAACGGGAATACGTAAATGTACGGCGATATCCTCGCCTACATAACGTTGGAATTGTTCAAGCGTAAATAATGGACGATCGAGACCTGGTGATGATACTTCTAGGTTATATTTATCCGCAATTGGATCTTCCACATCTAAAATCGCGCTTACTTGACGACTTACATCAGCACAATCATCAACGCCTACGCCACCGTCTTTATCAATGAATAAACGCACGGTCATAAAACGACCTGCACGTTGGCATTCAATCCCCCAAAGTTCGCAGCCTAAGTCTTCTACTGCACCTTGAAGCATCTCTTGCAATTTTTGTTCTAATGTTGCCAATTTTTGCTCCTAATCTTAAAATTCAGACATAAAAAAAGGGTTAGGTTCGTCAATGAACCTAAGCCCAGTTTCTAAATTTCTCGTACAAAAAAACCCCAAATTTGGGGTTCTTTTTACTGAACTTGTTATTGGTTGCGGGGGCCGGATTTGAACCGACGGCCTTCGGGTTATGAGCCCGACGAGCTACCAAGCTGCTCCACCCCGCGTCCGAAATATGGGGTGTATTATAGTGATCTAAATCAAAAGATCAAGCGATTTCTGCTAATTTTCTTGAAAACGTAAGATTTTTTGACCGCCCTTTGCTTTATCTAAAGTGAGAGTTAGAATCCAAAGCCAGTGCCAAGACCTACTCCAACGCCCACACCATTACTGCCGCCGCCAGCACCTACACCAACAGAACAAGCACTCACTAAAGCACTTAATACAGCCACTAAAAATAATTTTTTCATAGATTTTCCTTTGTTAAATGTTCAAATAACCGATAAACGGCCAATTAATCCGTTCGAGCAATTGGTTTGAACGGAAGTAAAAGATAATAAAGCCAACGAAATCTTCTCACATAAGACAACATATCAGTCCAATAAGTTGTCGGGCAATGAGATTTATAATAATCAAATAATTCATCAAGCTTTTCATCATCTAAGCTTTTCACACGACATAAACTGTCTAAAAATGCCAGCATATCACGTGTAATCAACCAGTGCTCATTATGGCTTTTTGAATGTGATTCAAAGTCCATAAAACTAATCTTGCCTTCTTTCCATGCGATATCTCGTATGGCTGGTCGACCATGAATAATGCCTTGTTGATGAAGACTAATCAATATCTCCATCGCTGAATGCAAAATATGTGATTTTTCTGCCCAAGACAATTTTTCATCATTCAGCCAGATGTTTAATGTTGGCCCCGCATCTTCCAATACTAAATAATCATCTCCGAAATCACATAATTTAGGTACTGGTGCACCAATATTATTTAAATGCTGTAGTATTTCACACTCTTCTTTAAAATGTTGTTTTGGATATGGTTTTAATAATAACCATATCCCTTTTAATTGCTCGGGTTGCTTTAACCAATAATGTTTCCCTAAATATTTAAAGCGGAAAACACGTTCTCCACGATGTTCTTCAAGAAGCTTTTGCACATGGTCTTTAAGTGACGAAGTCATAATCTCTACTTAAATTTTTATTGTGTATTGAAAAGATAAGCGATACATTCTACAAAATTTTCATTCTTTTTCAATCAAGGAGAAAAATATGCATTTTTTGAAAAAAGTGCTTACCATACTGACCTTAGGTTTCTGTACGCTATCTGTACAAGCCTCTCCCTTCAGTATCAGCGAGCAACAAATTAACCAATATTTAAGTGAAAAAGGCACGATTAATGACAAACTCGGTATTCCAGGATTATTTTCTGTGGATTACTCACTGAAAGATTTAGTAACTCAAATCGGGCAAACTGAAAGTAATCGTGTTGAAATGAGTGGTTTGGCTGATACGCTTATTCGTTTATCCGGTAAAACCTATCCAGCTAAATTGCATTTAACCTTTGATGCCGTTCCAGAATATAACGCACAGGAAGGAGCGCTCTATTTAAAAAATCTGCGAATTTTACGCTGGTCTGGCGAACCTAATAGTGCAATGGAGCAACTCCAAGATGTTATGCCGCTATTAAGCGATGGTGTGGCAGCATTATTAAGTCGGATGCCTGTTTACACCTTGGATGAAAGTGACATGAAACAAATGCTGATTAAGAAGTTTGCCAAAGAAATTAAAGTTGAAAAAGGTCGACTGGAATTAATTGGTGGAATGTTTTAACAATAAGGGCGTATTAAACGCCCTTTTTTATAACTCAATGATAGCTCGCAAACCTTGAATTTGCCCGTTAGCTTCAATATTTTCTAATCGGAAACGATAGTGATGCAATTCTGCTATTCTTGCCACAATAGACAATCCAAGCCCACTTCCCTTTTCATTTTGTCCTGCAGGACGATAAAAACGCTGCCCTAATTTTGCTAATTCTTCTGGCGTAACACCACCGCCATTATCTTCAATAAGAATTTTACGAGGCTGCAAAATCACTCGAACCAGAGTGCCTTGCGGACAATATTTAATGGCATTATCCAACAAGTTTCTCAACATTTGGGCAAGTAATAATGGCTGCCCTTGCTTAACGGCAGGATCTCCCTGATGCTCAAACTGCAATTCGATTTGGCGTTGCTGTGCACTGAAATATAACTCACCGATAAGTGAAGTTATCATTTCTGACCAATGAATAGGCTCCTGATGATTTAATTCTTTAAGATTATCCAAGCGGGAAAGTGTAAGAAGCTGTTCAATTAATTGGGTTGCTCGATCGATACCTTGGGTTAAATGCGCTAAGGCCATTTCACGCGTTTGTGCATCATCGCCAGCCAACTGTGCGACTTCTGTTTGAATGCGCAATGCCGCTAATGGACTACGTAATTCATGTGCTGCATCAGAAACAAAACGTCGCTCCCGTTCTAGCTGCTCACTGGTACGTGTGAAAAATTGATTTAAGTTTTGGACTAACGGTAGAATCTCTTTTGGCACATCATCAATTTCTAATAACGACACATCACCTGGTCGGCGAGCTTGTACGTTTCGACTCAATCGATTAATTGGTTTTAATGCACGATAAATCACAATAAACGCGACCAATAATAGTATTGGTAATCCAGCAAACCAAATCCCTGTTTGGCTGAAGACCATTTTATTGACCAACTCTTCGCGGTATTCCAATTCTTGTCCCACCGCAATGACAAGTTCACCTTTACCGACAGGTTGCCAATAAATCAGCCATTCATCGTCATCATCTAAAATATGTTCTTTACTAAAACCCGTCTTATTTTGAAAAATAAATTTGTCGCCATTATCACCAGCGGTTAATAGTCTTTCGCCTTTGTTAGAAAATATAGCAAAGGCTAGAGCGTCATTATCGTAATGACGTTTCTGCGGTTTAAATCCACCACGTGGAAAATTCG
>CAJPKS010000025.1:0-13461 GCA_905371285.1 Haemophilus sp. HMSC068C11
ATAGGCATTTCAGATGCCTTTGCAAGATCTTTTTGTAAAAAAATGTAAATTTTTTCTTAGTTGAAGATCTTTTCGCCTATTCGAACAAAAAATAGATCATTTTTGTTACTTAATTAATCGTTTTGCTATTCTTGGCAAATCTGCAATGGAATCCAAAACATAATCAGCGAGATTCTCTCCCTCTTCAGTGATAGGTTTGCCTGTTCGCACTAAAATATTCGTTTTCACTTTTGCGCCAATGCCTGCTTTAAGATCTTCAATCTTATCGCCAACCATAATAGATTGTGCCGGATCGATTTTCAGCGCTTTAATTGCCTCTAGTAACATACCTGATTTTGGTTTTCTACATTCACACTCTTCTTTATATTCGCCCTTCCCTTCTGGGTGATGAGGGCAATAATAAATACCATCTAAATCCACACCACGATCAGCTAACGACCAATCCATCCATTCTGTAAGTTGTAAAAACTGATCTTCTGAAAAATATCCACGTGCAATGCCTGATTGATTAGTCACTAAAACTAAAAGATATCCCATTTCCTTTAATGCTTTTAATGCATCAATACTGCCTTCAATAAATTGGAAATCATCAATTTTATGAACATAACCATGGTCGATATTTAAAGTGCCATCACGATCTAAAAAAACAGCTTTCTTCATATATTTTCTCATTTATCTTTTTCTTAAGACAAAATTATCCCTTTTATCCTTAATATAAGCAATAATAAGTCATAACCGATCCGTCTAAAAAAGATCCCCTAAGATATTGACACAGCATTCTAGACGTCTAGAATACAAATGAAATTCAAATATTAACTGAGAACAAGGGCTTATATGATTAAGCTAAATAACATTACGAAGATTTTTACACTTCCAGATAAAAAACTGACCGCACTTGATAATGTTTCATTACATGTGCCTAAGGGACAGATTTGCGGTGTCATTGGCGCCTCTGGTGCTGGTAAAAGTACACTTATCCGTTGTGTAAACTTATTAGAAAGACCGACTCACGGTGCTGTGCTCATCGATGATGTGGATCTGACTCAACTTTCTGACGCTGAATTAGTGAAAACACGCCGCCAAATCGGTATGATTTTCCAACATTTTAATTTGTTAACCTCTCGAACCGTTTTTGAAAACGTGGCATTGCCACTTGAATTAGAAAATAAATCAAAAGCAGAAATTCAAGAAAAAACGACCGCACTTTTAGCGCTTGTTGGATTAAGTGATAAACATAATGTGTATCCTGCTAATCTCTCTGGTGGTCAAAAACAACGTGTAGCTATTGCGCGTGCACTTGCAAGTGATCCAAAAGTCTTACTTTGTGATGAGGCAACTAGCGCATTAGAACCGGCCACAACCCAATCTATTCTAAAATTATTAAAAGAAATCAACCGCACTTTAGGTATCACCATTCTTCTTATCACTCATGAAATGGAAGTGGTTAAACGTATCTGCGATCAAGTTGCCGTAATTGATAAAGGCCGTCTGATTGAACAAGGCACAGTTAGTGAAATTTTCTCTAATCCGAAAACAGAATTGGCCCAAGAATTTATTAGTTCGACTTTCCACATTACTTTGCCGGAAGAATATTTAGAAAATTTATCTGATACACCAAAACATGCCAAATCGTATCCGATCATCAAATTTGAATTTACTGGTCGTTCCGTCGATGCGCCATTACTTTCTCAAGCATCGAAAAAATTTGGCGTGGAACTCAGTATCTTAACATCACAAATTGATTATGCCGGAGGGGTAAAATTTGGCTTTACCATTGCGGAGGTTGAAGGTGATGAAGATGCGATTACGCAAGCCAAAGTTTATTTAATGGAAAATAACGTTCGAGTAGAGGTGCTAGGCTATGTTCAATGATTTATGGGCAACATTTAGCCAACAATTCCCCGATAATTTTGCGAGTTTATTAACGGTATCGACCGTTGAAACAATTTATATGTCAGTATTATCGACATTAATTGCCGCTTTATTAGGCTTACCACTGGGTTTTTTAACCTTTTTAACCAATAAAGGGGCGATTTTAGAAAACAAAAAGCTCAATGCGTTTTTAAACGTCATTATTAATATCGGACGTTCAATCCCTTACATTATTTTGTTACTTGCTTTAATTCCGCTAACGAGCTGGTTGCTTCCTGGCGGCAGTATTGGTTCTAATGCAGCGATTGTCTCATTAAGTGCAGCTGCAACGCCATTTTTTGCACGTCTTACGAGCAATGCACTTTTTGAGATACCAACCGGTTTGACTGAAACAGCAAAAGCCATGGGCGCAACCAATTGGCAAATTATTCGTAAATTCTATTTGCCTGAATCCCTACCTACGCTCATTAATGCTATTACGCTCACTTTCGTGACATTAATTGGCTATACCGCAATGGCGGGAACGCAAGGCGGTGGCGGCTTAGGAAGCCTCGCCATTAACTATGGCGTCTATCGTAATATGCCATCGGTAACTTGGGCTGCAACTATTGTTATCGTGATTATCGTGATGCTCAGTCAAAATTTGGGCGACACGCTCGCAAAACAAGTGGATCACCGTTAATTATTTTCTATACCATTTTATTCACAACAAGGAAAAAACATGAAATTAAAAAACTTATTTGCTATCACCGCTATCGCGTCAGCATTAGTATTAACAGGTTGTAAAGAAGAGAAAAAAGCAGATGCAGCATCAACTGCACCTGCAGCAACATCAATCAAAGTTGGTGTAATGGCGGGTCCTGAACACCAAGTAGCCGAAACCGCAGCAAAAGTAGCAAAAGACAAATACAACTTAAATGTTGAATTTGTTTTATTCAATGACTACGCATTACCAAATACTGCTGTATCTAAAGGCGATTTAGATGCTAACGCAATGCAAC
This sequence comes from Haemophilus sp. HMSC068C11, assembly GCA_905371285.1. GTDB lineage: Bacteria > Pseudomonadota > Gammaproteobacteria > Enterobacterales > Pasteurellaceae > Haemophilus_D. The sequence continues at coordinate 2,874 of CAJPKS010000025.1, forward strand.
ACAAACCTTACTTAGATGAAGATGTAAAAGCGAAGAACTTGAACAACTTAGTGATCGTTGGTAACACCTTTGTTTACCCGCTTGCTGGCTATTCTAAAACCATCAAAAATGTAAATGAATTAAAAGATGGCGCGAAAATTGTGGTGCCAAATGACCCATCAAACCGTGGTCGTGCATTAATCCTTCTTGAGAAACAAGGTTTAATCAAACTTAAAAATTCTAACGATCTTCTTTCAACTGTCGCAGATATCGTTGAAAATCCGAAAAACTTAAAAATTTCTGAAGTAGATACCTCTGTTGCAGCTCGTGCATTAGATGATGTTGATCTTGCTGTTGTAAATAACACTTATGCGGGTCAAGTTGGCTTAAATGCACAAGATAACGGCGTATTCGTAGAAGACAAAGATTCTCCATACGTAAACATCATCGTTGCACGTACTGATAACAAAGACAGCAAAGCGATCCAAGATTTCGTGAAAGCATACCAAACTGAAGAAGTTTACCAAGAAGCGAAAAAACACTTTAAAGATGGTGTTGTAAAAGGCTGGTAATCTTAGCTTAAGCACAATATTTCAAAGCCACCGATAAGGTGGTTTTTTATTGATGAAAAGAAAGTGCGGTCATTTTTACGATACTTTTCCAAACGAAAAACGCATCAAAAACTGACCGCTCTTTCTGTATTAAGATAATAAAAAACCCGAGCCTAAACTCGGGTTTTCTTTTTTAGCAATTAGCGATTACTCTGCATCATCTGCCATATTAAGCATTTCTGCTAAGTTAGTTGTTGCATCATCTGCTGTCATCACGAATTCATCAGCAATTGCTGCTTCATCGTCTTCAGACAATTTAATTACAACATCGTCTACAATACGTTTTTTGTGACGACCTTGGTGATACGCAAAACCAGTACCAGCAGGGATTAAACGACCTACGATTACGTTCTCTTTCAAGCCACGTAATTCATCACGTTTACCCGCCACTGCCGCTTCAGTAAGCACGCGAGTGGTTTCTTGGAATGATGCTGCAGAAATGAAGGATTCTGTCGCCAATGACGCTTTGGTAATACCAAGTAATTCACGTTCGAACTCAACTGGTGGTTTACCTTCCGCTTCACGTTTACGGTTCACAATTTTCACGCGAGCCACTTCAACTTGTTCCCCTTCGAGGAATTCGCTGTCATAAGCTTTGGTGATAACTGCTTTACGTAACATTTGACGTACGATAACTTCGATGTGTTTATCGTTAATTTTTACCCCTTGTAAGCGGTAAACTTCTTGCACTTCGTTCACGATATATTCAGTTACAGCACGAACACCACGTAAACGTAAGATATCGTGTGGAGTCTCTGCACCATCAGAAATCACGTCACCACGTTCTACCATCTCACCTTCAAATACGTTGAGCTGACGCCATTTTGGAATCATTTCTTCGTATGCTTCGCCCTCTGCAGGAGTGATTACTAAGCGACGTTTACCTTTGGTTTCTTTACCGAAGGACACGATACCTGAAATTTCAGCCAAGATTGCAGGCTCTTTCGGTTTACGAGCTTCGAATAAATCAGCAACGCGTGGAAGACCACCGGTAATATCTTTAGTACCTACAGATTCTTGTGGAATACGTGCAAGTGGTTCACCCACTTTCACTTCCGCACCGTCATCTAAACTTACGATTGCTTTACCTGGTAAGAAGTATTGTGCAATAACGTCAGTTTCAGGTAAGAAGATATCGTTACCTTTTGCATCAACTAATTTGATGGTTGGACGTAAATCTTTACCTGCAGTTGCACGTTCACCCACGTCTTGTACCACGATAGAAGAAAGACCGGTTAATTCATCCGTTTGACGAGTTACAGTTAAACCGTCCACGATATCGATGAATTTCACAAAACCTGATACTTCTGAGACAACTGGCATGGTATGTGGATCCCAGTTTGCTACTGTTTCACCCGCTGATACTTCTTGGCCATCTGCTTTATTCAATACAGTACCGTAAGGCACTTTATAGTGTTCTTTCGTACGACCAAATTCATCAGTCACCGTTAATTCAGTATTACGAGAAGTTAAAACTAATTTACCTTCATCATTAACAACGAATTTCGCGTTAGCAAGGTGTAAAGTACCGTTGTTTTTGATTTGTACGCTAGATTCTTTCGCTGCTGCAGAAGCTGCACCACCGATGTGGAACGTACGCATGGTTAACTGTGTACCTGGCTCACCGATAGATTGAGCAGCAATAACACCCACTGCTTCACCTTGGTTGATGAGGTGACCACGCGCTAAGTCACGACCGTAACATTTCGCACATACACCGAAGTCAGTATCACAAGTTACAACAGAACGTACTTTTACGCTGTCCACTGAGTTTGCATCTAACACATCACAAAGTTTTTCATCTAATAAAGTGTTACGTGCAATTAAGACTTCTTCTGTACCTGGTTTATACACATCTTCAGCTACAACACGACCTAACACTAATTCGCGAAGTGGAACTTTCTCATCGCCACCTTCAATTAATGGAGTCATGACTAAGCCTTCGTGCGTACCACAGTCATCTTCAACGATCACTAAGTCTTGCGCTACGTCAACTAAACGACGAGTTAAGTAACCAGAGTTTGCTGTTTTTAATGCGGTATCCGCCAAACCTTTACGCGCACCGTGGGTTGAAATAAAGTACTGAAGTACGTTCAAACCTTCACGGAAGTTCGCTGTAATTGGGGTTTCGATGATCGAACCATCTGGACGCGCCATCAAACCACGCATACCTGCTAACTGACGAATCTGAGCCGCAGAACCACGCGCACCAGAGTCAGCCATCATAAAGATACTGTTGAAAGAAGCTTGTTTCTCAGGATTACCTTCACGGTTGATAACTTCTTCCTGAGATAAGTTTTCCATCATTGCTTTCGCTACACGCTCATTTGCTGCAGCCCAAATATCGATGACTTTGTTATAACGCTCACCCGCTGTTACAAGACCAGATTGGAACTGTTCTTGAATTTCAGCCACTTCAGCTTCCGCTGCAGAAATAATTTCGTATTTTTTCTCTGGGATAACCATATCGTCGATACCCACAGAAGAACCTGAACGAGCCGCATAAGCAAAACCGGTATACATAATATGGTCAGCAAACATTACCGCTTCTTTCAAACCTAAACGACGATAAGCTTCGTTGATAAGTTTAGAAATTGCTTTTTTACCTAATGTTTGGTTAAACAATGAATAAGGCATACCTTTTGGCGCGATCATCCATAAGATTGCACGACCGATAGTGGTATCGGTTAATGTGGTTTTCTCTTCGAATTCGCCAGCTTCATTTTTCACATATTCAGTAATACGTACTTTAACGCGAGAATGTAATTCTGCTTCACCTGTGCGATATGCTTTTTCAGCTTCACGCGGATCTTGCAATAACATGCCTTCACCTTTACCGTTCACTTTTTCACGGGTCATATAGTAAAGACCCAACACCACGTCTTGTGATGGAACGATAATAGGATCACCGTTTGCTGGTGAAAGTACGTTGTTGGTTGACATCATTAACGCACGCGCTTCTAACTGAGCTTCAAGTGTTAATGGTACGTGAACCGCCATTTGGTCACCATCGAAGTCCGCGTTGAACGCCGCACAAACAAGTGGGTGTAACTGGATTGCTTTACCTTCGATTAGAAGTGGTTCAAACGCTTGGATACCTAAACGGTGAAGTGTCGGTGCACGGTTCAATAGAATTGGGTGCTCACGAATAACTTCTGCCAAGATATCCCAAACGATCGCGTCTTCACGCTCAACCATTTTCTTAGCCGCTTTGATTGTAGTTGCATAACCACGGCTTTCTAATTTTGCATAGATAAACGGACGGAATAATTCCAATGCCATTTTCTTCGGTAAACCACATTGGTGTAAGTGCAAGTATGGACCTACAGTGATTACAGAACGGCCTGAATAGTCAACACGTTTACCTAATAAGTTTTGACGGAAACGACCTTGTTTACCTTTGATCATATCCGCAAGTGATTTCAATGGACGACGGTTAGAACCCGTAATCGCACGACCACGGCGACCATTATCTAATAACGCATCAACAGATTCTTGTAACATACGTTTTTCGTTGCGCACGATAATATCTGGTGCGATTAAATCCAATAAACGTTTTAAACGGTTGTTACGGTTGATCACGCGACGATATAGATCGTTTAAGTCAGAAGTTGCAAAACGACCACCATCTAATGGTACTAACGGACGTAAATCTGGTGGAAGTACTGGTAATACAGTCATCACCATCCATTCTGGTTTGTTACCAGATTGTTGGAAAGCTTCTAATAATTTTAAGCGTTTAGTGATTTTCTTACGTTTTGTTTCAGAGTTAGTTTCTTGTAACTCTTCACGTAATTTTTCACATTCCACTTCAAGATCAATACCTTTAAGTAAATCTTGAATTGCTTCAGCACCCATTTTGGCTTCGAATTCATCTTGCCAGCGGTCTTCTGCATCAAGGAATTGTTCTTCAGTTAATAACTGTCCACGTTCCAAATCGGTCATACCCGGTTCGGTTACGATGTACATTTCAAAGTAAAGCACACGCTCAATATCACGTAACGGCATATCAAGTAATAAACCGATACGGGACGGAAGTGATTTTAAGAACCAAATGTGTGCAACTGGACAAGCCAATTCAATGTGGCCCATACGTTCACGACGCACTTTAGTTTGTGTTACTTCAACACCACATTTTTCACAAATCACACCACGGTGTTTTAAGCGTTTATATTTTCCGCATAAACATTCGTAATCTTTTACTGGCCCGAAAATACGTGCACAGAAAAGACCGTCACGCTCAGGTTTGAACGTACGATAGTTGATTGTTTCAGGTTTTTTAACTTCACCAAATGACCAAGAACGGATCATGTCTGGAGAAGCTAACCCAATTTTAATCACATCAAAATCTTCACTGGTTTTTGATTGTGCTTTTAAAAACTTAACTAAGTCTTTCACAAATAGTCTCCTGTCGGAGTTAAGGGTTTCAAAGTGCGGTCAAAAATATTTTGTTTTTTAACCGCACTTCGGCGATTTCTTCCTTTTGCTTCCCCTGCCGAACAGGGGAAGACCGGTTTGTCGATTACTCTTCGTCTAGCTCGATATTCAAACCAAGTGAACGGATTTCTTTCATAATTACGTTGAAAGATTCCGGTGTACCCGGATCCATTTGTTGGTTGCCGCTGACGATGTTTTTATACATCTTCGTACGACCGTTCACGTCATCGGATTTCACAGTTAACATTTCTTGTAAGGTGTAAGCCGCACCGTATGCTTCAAGTGCCCATACCTCCATCTCACCGAAACGTTGACCACCGAATTGTGCTTTACCACCAAGTGGTTGTTGAGTAACAAGACTATAAGAACCTGTTGAACGAGCATGCATTTTGTCATCAACTAAGTGGTTCAATTTGAGCATGTACATATAACCTACGGTTACTGGACGCTCGAATTTCTCACCAGTACGGCCATCGTATAACGTGATCTGACCTGAAGTTGGTAAGCCACCAAGTTTCAACATTTCTTTGATTTCTTGCTCATCAGCACCATCAAACACTGGTGTTGCTACCGGTAAACCTTTACGTAGGTTTTCTGCTAAACGCATGATTTCGTCATCACTAAAGGTGCTTAAATCCACTTTTTGTGCGCCATGACCTAAATCGTATGCTTTTTGCATATAGCCACGAAGCTTCTCAACATCTTGTTTTTGTTTGATCATCGCATTGATTTGATCACCGATACCTTTAGCAGCTAAGCCTAAGTGGGTCTCTAAGATCTGACCGATGTTCATACGAGATGGTACACCCAGTGGGTTCAATACGATTTCAACCGGTTGACCGTTTTCATCGTATGGCATATCTTCCACAGGGTTGATTTTTGAGATAACACCTTTGTTACCGTGACGCCCCGCCATTTTATCACCCGGTTGGATGTGACGTTTCACCGCTAGGTAAACTTTAACCACTTTTAACACGCCTGGTGCGAGGTCATCACCTTTAATGATTTTCTTACGTTTTACTTCAAGTTTGTGTTCAAACTCTTTACGTAATTCTTCATATTGCTCAGCAAGCTGTTCTAATTGGTTTTGTTTTTCTTCATCTGAAATGGTTTGTTCTAACCATTTTGTGCGATCCATTTTATCTAATTGAGCCGCATCAATACCGCCAGCGATAAGTAGATTACGCACACGAGCAAACAAGCCAGCTTCTAAGATTTCTAATTCATCAGAAAGGTCTTTCTTAGCTTGTTTTAACTGCATTTCTTCAATTTCTAATGCACGTTTGTCTTTTTCTACGCCATCACGGGTGAAGACTTGAACGTCAATTACAGTACCGCTTACGCTATTTGGTACACGTAATGACGAGTCTTTCACATCAGATGCTTTTTCACCGAAGATTGCACGTAACAATTTTTCTTCTGGTGTTAATTGCGTTTCGCCTTTAGGGGTAACTTTACCAACTAAGATGTCGCCACCTTTCACTTCAGCACCCACATAAACGATACCTGATTCATCCAATTTGCTTAATGCAGATTCACCCACGTTTGGAATATCCGCAGTGATTTCTTCAGAACCTAATTTAGTATCACGCGCCACACAAGATAATTCTTGAATGTGAATTGTCGTGAAGCGATCTTGTTGTACAACACGCTCAGAAACTAACATTGAGTCTTCGAAGTTATAACCATTCCAAGGCATGAAGGCCACACGGATATTTTGACCTAATGCTAATTCACCTAAGTCTGTTGAAGGACCATCTGCTAACACTTCACCACGGTTAATTGGATCACCTAAATTCACACAAGGAATTTGGTTGATACACGTATTTTGGTTAGAACGGGTGTATTTAATTAAGTTATAAATATCGATACCCGCTTCGCCTGCTACGGTTTCGTCTTCATTTACTTTGATAACGATACGAGAAGCATCAACATATTGAACTGTACCACCACGTTTCGCGACAACCGCCACACCTGAGTCAAGTGCGATTGGTTTTTCCATACCTGTACCCACTAACGGCTTATCAGCACGTAAAGTAGGAACCGCTTGACGTTGCATGTTCGCACCCATTAAGGCACGGTTCGCATCATCATGCTCTAAGAATGGAATTAACGCAGCTGCCACAGATACCACTTGTTGGGTTGAAACGTCCATATAATGAATTTCTTCTGGTTTATAAAGACCAGATTCACCACGTTCACCACGCGCAGTAACGAATGCATCTGTAAAACGGTTGTTCTCATCAAGGTTTGAGTTCGCCTGTGCAATGATGTAGTTTGCTTCATCAATTGCAGATAAATATTCGATTTCTTCAGTTACTTGACCATCAACCACTTTACGATATGGGGTTTCTAAGAAACCGTAATCGTTCGTACGAGCAAACGCAGAAAGTGAGTTGATCAAACCGATGTTTGGACCTTCAGGGGTTTCAATTGGACATAGACGACCATAGTGAGTGTTATGTACGTCACGCACCTCAAAGCCAGCACGCTCACGTGTTAAACCGCCTGGACCTAATGCAGAAATACGACGTTTGTGTGTTACTTCTGATAATGGGTTGTTTTGATCCATAAATTGCGAAAGTTGTGAAGAACCAAAGAATTCTTTCACTGCCGCAGAAATTGGTTTTGGATTAATTAAGTCTTGTGGTGTGATCGCATCTAAATCGCCTAAAGATAAACGCTCTTTAACTGCTCTTTCTACACGAACTAAACCAATACGGAATTGGTTTTCTGCCATTTCACCCACAGAACGAATACGACGGTTACCCAAGTGGTCGATATCATCCACTTCACCACGACCATTACGGATATCGATGAGTTTTTTCATCACACGAATAATATCGTCGTTACTTAAAATACCTGTGCCCTCGCCTTCAGGAATACCTAATGAGCGATTAAACTTCATACGACCTACTGCAGATAAATCATAACGTTCTGCAGAGAAGAATAAATTATGGAATAACGCTTCTGAAGATTCTGGTGTAGGTGGTTCACCTGGACGCATCATACGATAGATTTCATATAATGCACTTACACGATCGTAAGTTGGATCAACACGTAATGTTTCAGAAATATACGGACCGTAATCTAAGTCATTAGTGAATAATGTTTCGATCACTTTATAGCCTGCTTGCGATAATTTCGCTAACAATTCTAAAGAAATCTCGCCATTTGCTGGGCAAATAATTTCACCTGATTCAAGATCAACGTAATCTTTCGCTGCCACTTTGCCTGCGATATATTCAGTTGGCACTTCAACTTGTGTCACATTATCTTTTTCTAATGCTTTGATGTGACGAGCAGTGATACGACGACCGCGTTCTACATAGACTTTACCATTTACTTCGATATCAAACGTCGCCGTTTCACCACGTAAACGTTCTGGCACTAATGTCATGAGCAATTTATTGCCAGCGATCTCGAAAGTTACTTTGTCGAAGAATAAGTTTAAGATTTCTTCAACGGTGTAACCTAACGCACGTAAAATAATGGTTGCCGGTAATTTACGACGACGGTCAATACGCGCATATAAGTTATCTTTTGGATCAAATTCGAAATCTAACCAAGAACCACGGTAAGGAATAATACGTGCGTTATAAAGCACTTTACCTGAAGAGTGTGTTTTACCTTTGTCAGAATCAAAGAATACGCCCGGGCTACGGTGTAATTGTGAAACGATAACACGCTCAGTACCATTGATAACAAAAGTACCGTTGTCAGTCATTAATGGGATTTCACCCATATATACTTCGCTTTCTTTAATGTCTTTGACTGCGCGTGATGAAGATTCTTTATCGTAGCTAACTAAACGTAATTTTACGCGTAAGCCTGCTGCATAAGTTGAACCACGAATTTGACATTCACGTACATCAAATTCTGGTTCTTCTAAACGGTAATCAACATATTGTAATTCTGTATAACCGTTATTGCTTACGATAGGGAAAACAGAACGGAATGCAGCTTCTAAGCCTTGTTGACCTTCAGGATCTTTTTGAATGAATTTATCAAAAGAATCTAATTGGATAGTTAATAAATAAGGTACATTTAAAACTTGCGGACGTTTGCCGAAGTCTTTACGAATTCGTTTTTTCTCAGTATAGGAGTAACCCATTATTGGTTTTCCTCTGTAAATTTTAGTGAGACCGAGTTGATATAAAAAAAGTGCGGTCAAATTAATTGACGTTTTTATTTATATCGGAGATTGACGCCGTTTCGGATACCGCACTCTGAACCTTACTTCTGTAGTGGGCTACTTAAATTAAAACGTCTGATTAATTTAAGTGGAAACAGATACCATTAAACGGAAAATGCCTATCTGTTTTTTGTGCTGTTTTTGATAGCACAAAATGGCTGATGGTAAACCACCAGCCATTAAGCCTGAGAAACAGGACATAAGTGAATCAAAAATTATTTGATTTCTACTTTTGCACCAGCTTCTTCTAATTCTTTCTTAAGTGCTTCAGCTTCTTCTTTAGAAACGCCTTCTTTTAAGTTAGCTGGAGCAGATTCAACTAAGTCTTTAGCTTCTTTTAAGCCTAAACCAGTTGCACCACGTACTGCTTTGATAACTGCTACTTTGTTAGCACCAGCTTCAGCAAGAACTACGTCGAATTCAGTTTTTTCTTCTGCCGCTGCTGCTGCGCCGCCAGCTGCTGGAGCTGCTGCTACTGCTGCTGCAGAAACGCCGAATTTTTCTTCCATCGCTGCGATTAATTCAACGATTTCAGTTACAGATTTAGAAGCGATCGCTTCAATGATTTGTTCGTTAGTTAATGACATAACAATCAATTCCTAAAATTAATAAAGTTAAATGAAGTAAGAAACGCTTAATGATTAAGCTGCTTCTTGTAATTTGTCGCGTAATGCCGCAAAAGTGCGAACAAGTTTGCCTGCCGCAGCTTCTTTCATTGTGCCCATTAAACGTGCAATTGCTTCTTCGTAAGTTGGTAATGTTGCTAAGAATTCAACATCTTGGATCTTACCTTCAAAGGCTGCACCTTTAATTTCAAACTTATCGTTGGCTTTAGCAAAATCTTTGAACAAACGTGCTGCTGCACCTGGGTGTTCATTAGAGAATGCGATAAGTGTTGGACCTACAAACGTATCTTGTAAGCATTCGAAATCAGTGCCTTCAACCGCACGACGTAATAAAGTATTACGAACAACGCGCATTGTTACACCAGCTTCACGAGCTGCTTTACGTAATTCAGTCATTTTATCAACAGTTACACCACGAGAGTCCGCGATTACTGCTGAAAGTGCACCTTTGGCTGCTTCATTTACTTCGGCAACAATTGCTTGTTTGTCTTGAAGATTTAATGCCATTGGCTTTTAGCTCCTGAATACACTCCGATTTCTCGGAATTAATTTACCTCATCGAAAGAGTTATCTTTCAGACTAGGACGACTTCGGTGCCCAGAAGCAAGAAATATTCTTATTCTGTTCACCATCTACGTAGGATTATTAAGACGATTATTGCTAACCATTCCCTACGGTCTTGGACGGGGCTTGAATAGGTCAAGCACCAACCAGAAATTTTACGCTAAGCGTAATTTAGG